>CANPVI010000021.1 GCA_947581665.1 uncultured Atopobiaceae bacterium
GACGATCGAGAGCAAATCCACGCCCACGAGCCTCACCTGCGCGTTCACGAAGGCGAAGATCGGCAGGATCACGAAGTTCACCGGCACCGTGATGGCGCGCTCCATGCGCTCGAGCGGCGGCGTCACGTGGTGCATGATGCGCTCGACGTCGCCCGCGATCCTCGTGAAGCGGTGTTGGCCGAGCACGTGCATGTTGTCGTCGTAGATGTCGTCGAGCTCGATGGCCTTGCGCCTGAGCCACGGACGCAGCTTCGAGAGGCGGATCTCGCTCTTCACCGGCAGGAAGAACGCGAGGATCACCCCCGCGAGCGTGGCGTGGATGCCCGAATCGTAGACGCACACCCAAAGCGCGAGCCCCACCACGAGGTAGTGGCGGATCTGGAACGCCTTGCGCTTGTTCATGATGGCGAGGATGACGATGCACATGCCGCTCGCCGCGAGCCATGGGACGCTGGGGGTCTTGCCGTAGAAGGCCGCGATGACGACGATCGCGATGATGTCGTCGGCGATGGCGAGCGTGGAGAAGAAGACCTTCGTGGCCGGCGCCACCTTGTCGCCCAGAAGCGACATGACGCCGAGGGCGAAGGCGATGTCGGTGGCGATGGGCACGGCCCAGCCCTGCGTGGCTCCCCCGACGTTCACCACGAGGTAGATGATCGCGGGCGCCGCCACGCCACCCACCGCGGCGAGCATCGGCAGCGCCGCCTGGCGCGGCTTCCTGAGTTCGCCGACCGTCACCTCGTACTTGAGCTCGATCCCCACGAGCAAGAAGAAGATCGCCATGAGGAAGTCGTTCACGAAGGCCTCGATGCTCATCGACGCGCTGAAGGAGCCGATGCCGATGGTGAGCGGCGCCTCGAGGACCTCGCGCACCAGCTCATAGGCATCCGTATTGGCGATCACCACCGCGAGGAGCGCCGCGAAGACCATGACGCCCGCGGCGATCGTGCCGTCACCGAAGACGCGCCCCGCGCGCTGGCGAATGGCCATGCGCTGCTTGACCTCGGGATACGCGATGATCGATGCCGGGGAGCCCGCGGGCACGCCGGTCATGTGCGGCTCTTCTGGCCCCAAGGGCTCCGAGGTGTGTTCGCTCATGCGCAGAGGGCGAGGCTACGCCGTGGCCGCCGCGAGGATGGGCGCCGCGATCTGCTTCTTGCGCGAGAGGACGCCGGGCAGCCACACGCCGCCGGGCTCGTCGGTGATGCCGAGGCCGCGCTCGGGAAGGCTCTTGTCCCCGCACATGAGGATCTGCGAGCCTTCCTCCATGATGTCCGTCACGGCGAGGACGAGCGTGTCGGCGTTCTTCTCCTTGCGGAAGTTCTCCATGGCGTTGCGGAGCTCCGGCAGGCGGCTCAAGGCGATGTTCTTGTCCACCGTCTCGTACTGGCCGATGAACACGCGCTTGCCGTTGATGACGAAGCCCTTGATGTCGTGCGCCACCATCTCGTCGGGCGTGTACTTGTCCGTGGCGCGGTTCGTGAAGATGTTCATGCCGAAGTCCACCGGGTCGAGCCCGAGGATCTCGCCCACGTTCTCCACGAACTGGCGGTCGATCTCGGTGGTGGTGGGGCTCTTCATCATCACCATGTCCGTCATCATCGCCGAGAGCAGGCAGGAGAGCTGCGCCACCGTGGGCGTGATCTCGTAGGCGTGGAAGAGGTAGAGCACGATCGTGGCGGTGGAGCCCCACGGAAGCGTGATGAAGAAGATCGGCTTGTGGGTGGAGAAGTCGGCGATGCGATGGTGATCGACGACGCCCACGACCTCGGCGTTCGAGAGCCCGTGGACGGACTGCACCTCCTCGTTGTGGTCGACGAGGATCACCTTCTGGCGCTCCTCGCCCGGCTCGGGCGCGGGGATCTCGTCGAGATACTCCGGCTCGGGGAACTCCCAGCTCTTGAGGATGGCCGCCGATTCGAGCGGCATCTCGCCCAGGCGGCGGGGGACGTAGGTGTTGCCGTCCTCGAGGGTGTTCATGAGCTGCGAGAGCATGACCGCTGCGAGGATGGAATCGTTGTCCGGATGCTTATGGCCGAAGACGTAGACCGTGCTCATGGGGGCTCCTTCGAGGACAGTTCCGACGCGCGGCAGGGGATTGGATCGATTGTAGTAGAGCAGAAACTCGCTCTGCTCGGCGAAGTGCGCGGCGAGCTGGCCGAAGCGTCCCGGAAATCCGCGCGCAATTGGCTACGCTACGGGTATCTGCCCCAATGCCAGTCCGCAAGAGGTGAGGGGGTGCCATGAACGACCAGAGGATCGCCGTCCTCACCGATTCCGGCACCAATACTCCCCTCGATTTCGCACGCGAGCACGACATCACGATCGTGCCGCTCGTGATCAACTTCTCCGACGGCACGTACCACACCGACGTGGACATCACCACCGAAGACGTCATCGCACGCCTTCCGGAGGAGATCCCCAGCACCTCGCTTCCCTCCCCCACGACGCTCCTCGCGGCGCTCGAGGAATGCCGAGCGCGAGGCTACGAGAAGGCCATCTTCGTCACCATCAGCTCCGGCCTCTCCGCCACCAACCAAACCGTGCACCTCGTGGCGAGCCAGATCGAGGATTTTCCCGTGGCCGTGATCGACACGAAGTCGATCGGCGTGGCCGCGGGGCTCGTGACCATGAACGCCGCCCTCATGGTGGAGGCGGGCGTGCCCTTCGAGGAGGCCGAGCGACGCTTGAACGAGCTCTCGGAGGAGACGCTCGTGCTCTTCTGCGTGGACGAGCTCGTGTACCTGAGAAAGGGCGGGCGCATCTCCGAGGCGGTCTATCGCCTTGGCTCCGCGCTCAACATAAAGCCGGTCTTCGACTGCGATTCCGAGGGGCGCTATCGCATCGTGAAGAAGAGCAGGGGCCTCCAGAAGGCCGTCCGCGCCATCGAGGACCTCATCGTCGAACGCGCGAAGCGCTACGATCGCGTGACGCTCGCCATCTGCTCGGCGAACCCGAACGCCCCGGTGGACGCCTACGAGCGAAACCTGCGCGAGCGCGTGCCGAACGAGGTGGGGCTCATACGCTCGGGCATCACGGCCGACCTCATCGTGCACACCGGCCCCTCGCTCCTCGGCATGGCCGTCCAGCCCGCCACGCCCGAGATGGCCGCCTGGTTCGAGGCTCGCAAGGGCTAGGGCAAGTGAGGCTCGAGGCCGCGCGCAATCGCTTGCGCGCGGCGTAGCCACGCGGAGCACGCCCCGTAGACATTTCCCCCGCTACTTTGCTCGGTTCGCTACTTCGCTCGGAAGACCCGCACGAAGTACCAGCCGATGCCCTCGCCCTGCCAGCCGGCATGCTCGAGGGTGTCGCGCTCATTCAGCGACGCGGTCCAGAGGTGGTTCCCGAGACCCGCGTACTCGGTTTGGTAGGGGTTGTAGAGCCGATAGACTTCATGGTCCGATTGCGCCTTTGCCTGGTACCACGCCGTGCCCTCGCGCGTCCACCCGTGGCCCTCAAGGCCCTTCGCCTCGTCCTCGCTTTTCGTGAAGAAGTGGTCTCCGTTGTAGGGGTTGTAGAGCCTGAAGACGGGCGTGGAGCCCTCCACCTGCGTGGCGTACTCCGTGAAGACGGCGCCCTCGAAGGTCCAGCCGGCGGAAATGAGATCCTCGAGCTCATTGTCGTTCACCGTGAAGAGGTGCGCGCCGTTGAGATAGCGGTTGTAGAGGCGATACACCGTGACAGTGGCGGGTGCTTGGGGCTTAGGCGGGTTGGGTGAAGGCGGGTTGGGTGAAGGCGGGTTGGGTGAAGGCGGGTTGGGCCCGGGCTCGCTTGGCCCCGGCTCGTCGGGCTCGGGCTCCGGCACTGGGCGGTTGTCGGTCGCGCCATTTTCCACACCGCCCGTGATGGTGCCGCCAATCCACTCCGCATCCTCGCCGGAGAGCGTGCCATCGATGGTGGGGCCATTGCCCTCGGAGTCGCCCACGATGAGCACGCCGTGCGGGTAGTTATTCACATTGCCGGTGATAGATCCCGAGGTGATCGCCATCAACGGGGCGTTCGCCCCCGTGCCGATCGTCGGCACGCTGTTGGAGATGCCACCGGTGATGGTGCCGCCGGAGATGTGCGTGATCGCCTTTTGGTAGTGCTCCGGAGCGGCCGCCACCACGCCCGCCGCGGGATAGGAAACGGCGGTGCCCGAGTACTGGCCGTTGAGCGTGGCATCGCCGATGGAGATCGTGGCGCCATCCTCGCCAGGGTTGCAGCCCACGCTCGCGGTACCGGTGATGGTGAGGTCGCTTCCCACGTTCACCACGCCCGCGCTCGGCGTGGACGTTCCGGAGATGGTGCCCCCGGACACCACGACGCTACTCTGCGCGCCTTCCGTCGTCGCACTCGGCGTGTAGATCCCTGCCTTGGCGCCAGCCAAGGTGCCGCCTGAGATGGTGAGCGACGAGCCGACCGCGCTCGAGCCCCAGGTGGTGACGGCTGCTTCGGAGGCTCCGACGATCTCCGCGTCGTCCTCGATCGCCACCGTGGCCCCGAAGAGCGCCGCGAGGCCCCAATCGCCTGAGACCTCGGCACTGCCGTTGACGGTGAGGTTTGCATTCGAGCCGCTCACGGCGATGGCCGGCGTGTGGTAGCCCGGTGTCGCGCCGACCTTCCCGCCACTCACCACCGCCTCGCCCGCGTTCCAAATGATCCCGCAGCTCCCCGGGCCGCTCATCACCGTGCCACCGGTGATGGAGAGGGCTGCAGAGGTGGCGCTCGCGCTCGAGGCAAGTGCGGGCTTGCCGCCCGCGTTCACCACGGTGCCACCGGCAATCACCGCGCTACCGCCCTCGATGAGGAGCGCCACTCCTCGAGTGGAGTTCGTGATAGTGGCGTGGTCCTCGAGCGTAAAGGCGGCATCGTCTTCAGCCCTCTCTCCCACCTGCAGCGTCTGGCTGCTGTTCTGGGAGGTGATCGTGCCCGTAGCCCCCGCGCTCCCGTCTAAGACCACGAGCGCGCCGCCATCGGACACGACAAGCGAGGAGGCGCCGAGATCGAGCGTCTCGCCATTGAGGTCGAGCTCGGCGGCGTATTCCACCACGAGGTTTCCCGTGGCGGGCGCGCTTTCGGAAAAGGCCTCCGCGAGCGTGATGGGGGTTGCCTTCACCGAGAGCGCCTGCGCGAGCTCATCGACGTTGGCCACCAGCGCCGGCGCGCCTTCGCTGAAGGCCCCCTCAGCGCGCGCCTCGCCTCCAAATCCCACGACCCCTAAGAACACGCAGATAAGCGCGAGTGCGATGACGGTGGGGCAATGGCAACGCGCTGCCGCACACTTCATGGCGACCTCCCAAAGGCGCAACACGAGCATTGGATTGACGATGACTTCCTTGAGGGCCTTACCCCCTCGCATGAGGGTGTAATCGAGCAGCAGGGCGAGCGGGCGGGCGCTGCGGACGCGGCCTTACGAGTCGAGCTTCACGAGCGGGGCGAAGCCGAGCATGAGCCGCTTCGGCTTGTCCATGCCCTTGAATTGCACTTCCACGATGTCGCCCTCGGCGGAAATCACCATGCCCTGGCCGAAGGTCTTGTGGGCCACCATGTCCCCCACCTTGAAGGAGGGCTTCGCCGCGCGCTGCGTGTGGCGAAGCGCGGGGGCAACGGGGGCTTTCGGCGCCACCGAACCTGCCGTGGTGGAGCGCGCGCCCCATGCGTACGCACCCGTGCCCGAGCCGAAGGTGCCATGGCGATCCCCGCGCTTTTCCCAGCCGGTGCCCTCGAACCCGAGCGAGCCCGTGCCAAGGGACTTCAGGTGCTCCTTGGGGATCTCCTTCAGGAAGCGACTGGGGGCGGCCGCTTGGCTTGAGCCCCACGTCCTGCGCTTTTCCGCGTAGGTGAGGTAGAGGCGCGTGCGCGCTCGCGTGATGGCCACGTAGGCGAGGCGCCGCTCCTCCTCCACATCCCTCTGCTCGGCCTGGGGCCCGCGATGCGGGAAGAGCCCCTCCTCGAGCCCGGCGACGAAGACCGCGGGGAACTCGAGGCCCTTGGCGGCATGCACCGTCATGAGGGTGACCGCGCTCGTGTGCCCGGAAAGCGCGTCGAGATCGCTCCTGAGGGCGAGCCACTCGAGGAAGGCCGGGAGCTTCTCCGCACTGGGGGCATCGGCATCCGCCCCTGCCGCCTCCTCGGGCGCCTCGGGCCCTGCCTCGAGATCGTCCACGCCGAGGAGCGCTGCGGGAGAGACCTCGTGGGATTCGTCGAACTCCTGGGCGATGAGGAAGAACTCGCGGATGTTCTCCGCGCGGGCGAGGGACTGTGGCGTGTTCGCGTTCTCGAGCTCCTCGAGCATGCCGCTCTTCGAGATGATCATCTCCACCACGCGCGCGAGCTCGCCGGTGTAGCGCCGTGCCTCCTCGATGGCGCTCGTCCACGCGCCGAGGGCCTGCCGCGCGCGGGGCGCGAGATCCCCCTCCCCTCCCACGGCGAGCTCCGCCGCCTCGAAGAAGGAGATGCCATAGCGCGCCGCCACGGCGTCGATCTTCGCCATCGATTGATCCCCGATGCCGCGCCTCGGGACGTTCACGACGCGCCGCGCGGAGACATCGTCCAGAGGATTCACCACGAGCCGCAGGTACGCCATCACGTCGCGCACCTCCGAGCGGTCGAAGAAGCGCGTGCCGCCGACGATCTTGTACGGCACGCCGGCCCTCAGGAACATGTCCTCGATGGTGCGGCTCTGGGCGTTCGTGCGATAGAAGACGGCGACGTCGTCATAGGAGAGCCCGCGGCGATGGAGCCGCTCGATCTCCGAGGCGATCCACCTGCCCTCATCCTGCTCATCCGTCGCGCGATACACGCCGATAGGCTCACCTTTCTCGCCTTCCGTGTAGAGGTGCTTCGTCTCGCGGCGGCGGTTGTGCGCCACCACCGCGTTCGCCGCCTCGAGGATGTGGGCGGTGGAGCGGTAGTTGCGCTCGAGCTTCACAACCGTGGCCTCGGGGTAGTCGCGTTTGAAATCGAGGATGTTTTGGATGTCCGCGCCGCGCCAGGAGTAGATGGATTGGTCGTCGTCGCCCACGACCATGAGGTTGCGCGAGCGCGCGGCGAGGAGGTTCGTGAGGTGGTACTGCACGCGGTTCGTGTCTTGGTACTCGTCCACCGAGATGTAGCGGAAGCGCTCTTGGTAGCGCGCGAGCACGTCCTCGTGGCCCGAGAGCAGCCGATAGGCGTTCGCGAGGAGATCGTCGAAGTCCATCGCGTTCGTGCGCTCGAGCTCGGCCTGGTAGCGCTCGTAAACCCTCGCGATGGCCAAGTCCTCGGGCTTTCCCGCCCGCGCGAGGAACTCCGAGGGCCCCACGAGGGCCATCTTCGCGTTCGAGATGCGCGAGCGCACGCGCTGAAGGGGGGTGCGCTTGGGGTCGAGGTGCTCCCCGTCGCAGAGCCGGCGCAAAAGCGCGCGCGAATCCCCGTCGTCGTAGATGGTGAAGTTGGGGTCATAGCCCACGAGCTCGGCCTCGTCGCGCAGCATCCGCACGGCCATCGCGTGGAACGTGCACACCCACATGCCGCGGATGCCGCCGGGGACGGTCTGGAGGAGGCGCTCGCGCATCTCGGCGGCGGCCTTGTTCGTGAAGGTGATGGCGAGGATGCGCCATGGCGCGACGTCGAGATCCGCCACGAGGTGCGCGATGCGGTAGGTGAGCACGCGGGTCTTGCCCGAGCCCGCTCCGGCGAGCACGAGGAGCGGCCCCTCCGTGCACATCACCGCCTCGCGCTGGGCTTCGTTCAAACTCTCGAGATCAAGGACGCTCTCAGGCATGCGCACTCCCCATCGACTGCTTGGCCCAGCCATTCTACCGACCGAGCCCCACGACAAATACGCACCTTCGAAATGGCAGCTCAGAGGCCTCGAGGACCCGAGGAGCTAGCGCGCGAGGAGCGCGAAGTAGGCGATCACCACGACTCCGAGGACGATGCGATACCACCCGAAGGGCTTGAAGTCGTGGCGGCGCACGAAGGCGAGGAGGAACTTCACCGCGAGGATGGACACGATGAAGGCCACCACGCAGCCCACGACGAGGATCGAGAGCTCGCCCGAGGTGGGCGCGAATCCCTGAAGCGCGTACTTGGCCACGCGCACGAGGCTCGCGCCGAACATCACCGGGATGGCGAGGTAGAACGTGAATTCCGCCGCCACCGTGCGGCTCGTGCCGAGCAGGAGCCCGCCCAAGATCGTGGAGCCGGAGCGCGAGGTGCCGGGCACGAGCGAGAGCACCTGAAAGCAGCCGATGCCGAAGGCGCGCCGCACGTCGAGCGTCTCGATCGACTGGACGCTCGCGTCCATGTCGGCGAGCTCGGCGGCGCTTTGGGGCTGGGCCACCTTGCGCAGGTGCTTCATCCGCATCGAACTCAGCGCGAGCTCCCGCGCCTTCTTCTCCCTTGCGCCCTCCACCCAGATGAAGGCGATTCCGTAGACGATGAGCGCAGCCGCGATGGTGAAGGGGCCGGAGAGGTGCTCCTCCATCCAGTCGTCAAGCGGAATGCCCACCACCGCGGCGGGGATGCACGCGAGCACGATCTTTCCCCAAAGCGCCCAGGTCTCGCGCCTGCCCTCCACGCCCTTCGACGGGGCGAAGGGGTTCAGCTGCCGGAAGAAGAGGACGCACACGGCGAGGATCGCGCCCAATTGCACGACCACGAGGAAGAGGTCCCAGAACTCGGGGCTCACGTCGAGCGAGATGAATTGGTCGAGCAGGAGGAGGTGGCCCGTGGAGGAGATGGGGAGCCACTCCGTGACCCCCTCCACGAGCCCGTAGAGCGCCGCCTTCAAGAGCTCCATGGGATCCATCCGCACCTCCTCTGCGCGTGCAGGGCCCTGCCACCCCCATTATGGCGCATCCGCACGCCGAATCCCGCGTGCGGCATTCGCAGGGCCCGAGGCATACGGACGCCGCGGGAAGGGCACAGTCCGGAAAACGGGAGACTACACTTACCGGCATCACCGCTCACGTGAAGGGACAATCATGGTCGCCACCTTTAAGGACTTGGGTTACAGGAAGATCTTCGTGTCGCTCGACGGCACCGAGCAGCAGTACAAGGTGCTTGATCGCGCCATCACCGTCGCCGACAACAACGGCGCCGAGCTCATCATCGGCCACGTGATCGACACGAGCGCCATGGAGGTGGGCGGCAACAAGGTGCCCGAGGGCACGGTCGACAACCTCAAGGCCGCGTTCCTCGAGTCCATCGCCGAACCGCTCGCGGAGGCGAAGTCGCTCGCCACCATCCCGCAGGTGACCGTCATCCAGGAGGAGGGGCGCGTGCGCGAGACCCTCGAGGACAAGATGCTCGACGTCATAAAGCCCGACCTCGTGCTCTGTGGCGCGCGCGGCCTCTCGAAGGTGAAGTACGCGCTCCTCGGCTCCATCTCCTCCTTCCTGCTTCGCAGCTGCGAGTGCGACATCCTCGTCGTGAAGTAACCCGAGTCTCAACGCGTGTTTGCGAGCGGCACCCCTCTTGGGGTGCCGCTCGTCTTCATCCCCAAGATGTGGGGTGGAGCCCACAGATTTCTTGCACATTTCACGCCACCCGTGCGAAATGGTGCCGGAGAGGCTAAACTTTGCTTCCCGCCTTAAGAGACTCTTAAGGTGGTTTTTTGGCCCCAGACTTGGCACCGGAAGGATCCCGCTCCGCGCCCTATGACCTGCCTCACGACCAAAATCCGAGGTATCGTTGCCTGCCTGCTTGCAGGCATATTTGCGCTCTCAATCGGTTTCGCCCAACCGGCCCACGCCGACGACGCCTCCATCGAGGAGCTCGAGGCGCGCGTGGCCGAGGCCTCCAAGGTCTACGACGACGCCATGGCCAGGGTGAGTGAGCTCGAGGCCTCCATCAGCGACAACCAGGCGAAGATCACCGAGATAGAGGCGCAAATCCCTGAGCAGAAGGAGAAGAGCGCCGAGGCCATCCGCCGGCTCTACAAGTTCGGCCAGAACAAGAACGACCTCCTCGAGCTCATCCTCTCCGCCGACGACTTCAACTCCTTCATCTCCGTGGTGAGCTACCTCGGTGCGGTCCAGGAGGCCAACACCGCCGAGGCCAACCGCCTGGCTGATCTCAAGAGCGAGCTCGACGCCACCGAAGCCGAGCTCGAGACCCAGATGGAGGAGGCCGAGGCCCAGCGCGAGGTGGCGGATCAAGCGGTGAAGGACGCGGAGAAGCTGCGCGACGAGGCCGTCGCCGAGGCCGCGCGCAAGGCCGCCGAGGAAGCGGCCCGCGCTGCCGCCAAGAGCGCCGCGCAGTCCGCAGTCGCCGGCGGCGACACCTCGGCCCTGGACGACGCGATCCATTCCTCCACCCCGCAAAACCAGCCTCCCGCCGCCGAGCCGGCCAAGCCCACGGGAGATTCCGCCGCGAGCGCCAACCCCGGCTCCACGTCCGAGCCCACCGATCGCGACAGCTTCATCGCCGAGTGGACCCAGCGCATCGACGCCTATCTCGCCGGCTCTCCCCTCGCGGGCTACGGCTATGCGTTCGCCGAAGCTGCCTGCGACTATGGCGTGGATCCCCGTTGGTCGCCCGCCATCTCCAACACCGAGAGCTCAAAGGGCCTGAACTGCTTCCGCCCGCACAACGCGTGGGGTTGGGGGCAGGCATCATGGCCCGATTGGGACACCGCCATCCGGGCCCATGTGAAGGGACTCGCGCAGAGCTACGGCTACACGATCAGCGAGGCGGCCGCCCAGAAATACTGTCCGCCCAGCTGGCACGATTGGTACGTGGCCACCGCGGCGGAGATGGCCAAGATTTAGCCTTTACGGGAGCCTCGTGGAGGCTCCCTTTTTTCCTGAGGAACACGAAGGGTGCACCCTATGAGCACGTTCACGCTGCCGTCCCATGATCCCCGCTTCCAACCCGGCGCCGAAATCAACGGCTTCGAGCTCGAGCGATGCGAAAGCGTGCCGGAAATCGACGGCGAGGCGCTCATCTTCACCCACACGGCGAGCGGCCTTCGCCTGCTCTGGCTCGCCAACGACGACATCGAGCGCGCCTTCACGCTCACCTTCAAGACGCCTCCCGCCGACGACACCGGCGTCTTCCACATCCTCGAGCACTCCGTGCTCGACGGTTCCGAGCGCTACCCCGTGAAGGAGCCGTTCGTTGAGCTGCTCAAGACCTCCATGGCCACGTTCCTGAACGCCTTCACCTTCCCCGACAAGACGATGTACCCCGTGGCGTCCACGAACGTGGACGACCTCGAGAACCTGATGGACGTCTACTTCGATGCCGTCTTCCACCCCGACCTCCACACGAGGCGCGAGATCTTCGAGCAGGAGGGTTGGCACCTCGAGCTCGAGGGCCCCGAGGCGCCGCTCAAGCGAAACGGCGTCGTGCTGAACGAGATGAAGGGCGCGCTCTCCGACCCCGATGACGTGCTCTACCTCGGCGTGAAGCAGGCGCTCTTCCCCGATACGTGCTATCGCCACGAATCGGGTGGCGATCCCTGTGCCATCCCCACCCTTACCTACGAGGCCTACTGCGACGCGCACCGACGCCACTACCGGCCCCAGAACGCACACGCGGTGCTCTACGGCGACCTCGACCTTACGCGCGAGCTCGCCTTCCTCGACGAGCGCATCTCCGCGCTCGATCTTCCCGAGGCCGGCCCCGCCAACCCCCTCGCGCTCCAGGAGCCCACGGGCTGGACCTCGAGCGTGAAGGAGATGGCCACGAGCGCCGAGAACGCCGCCGTGGCCGTGGGAATCGCCTTCGCGAAGTCCTCCGAGCGCGAGCGCGTCCTCGCCGCCGACGTGCTGCTCGACGCACTCGCGGGCTCAAACGAGGCCCCGCTCAAGCGCGCGGTGCTCCAGAGCGGCCTCGGGCGCGAGTTCGTGGCCTACGTCGTGGACGCCTGCGCCCAACCGTTCGTCCTCTTCGAGCTCAAGGGCGCAAAGCCCGATGCCGCCGCACCCTTGCGCGAGCTGCTCGTGAGCGAGCTCACGCGCCTCGCGGACGAGGGCATCGATCGCGAGCGCCTCGAGGCCTCCCTCGCCTCGGCGGAGTTCGCCCTTCGCGAGGGCGAGAGCTCGTACCCCCTGGGGATCACCTACTCGATGCTCAGCCTCGCGAGTTGGCTCTACGACGAGGAGGACCCCCTCTCCTACGTGCGCTACGAGGAAGCGCTCGAGGACATCAAGAGGGGCCTTCCCGAGGGGCTCTTCGAGGAGCTTTTGGGCGAGATCCTCGGCGCCGAGCACGCGTGCACCGTGGAGCTCAGGCCGAGGGACGAGGGTGCGGGCGATGCCGCGGAGGCCGAGCTCCAAGCCCTCAAGGCGTCGCTTTCCGCGAGCGAGATCGAGGGCATCGTCGAGGAGACGCGGCGCCTCCACGAGCTCCAGGCCGCGCCGGACACACCTGAGGCCCTCGCCACGCTGCCGCGCCTTTCCGTCGACGAGATCGGGCAGGAGCGCGAGGATCCCGTGCTCGAGCGCGTGGGCGACGCGCCGCTCTATGTGTGCGACCTCGAGACCCATGGCATCGATTACGTGTGCTACAGCTTCGACGTCGATGGCTTGGGCACCGCGGACCTTCCCGTGCTCTCCATCCTCGCGAGCCTCCTCGGAAAGCTCCCCACGCGGCGCCACAGCGCCGAGGAGCTCGACACGCTCGTGGAATCCAAGCTCGGCGACCTCGGATTCTCCGTGAATTCGCTCGGCATCTGGAAGCGCTCCGACGAGGCGCGCACGGTCATGAGCACCATGGCGGCGCTCCTTCCCGAACATCTCGACGACCTCATCGCGCTCACGCAGGAGATCTGGCTCGAAACGGACTTCAGCGACTTCGAGCGCATCCGCGCGATCCTCACGCAGAACAAGCTCTGGCTCGAGCAGGGCATGGTCTCGAGCGGCCATGTGGTGGCGCTCTCGCGCATCGCGGCCCGCTCCTCCAAGGCGGCGAGAATCGCCCAGCACATCGCGGGCAACAGCGTCGCGGATCTGTCCGCTTGCGAGGCTACGCTCACCGT
>CANPVI010000022.1 GCA_947581665.1 uncultured Atopobiaceae bacterium
AAGTCGCGGGCGAGCTTGGCGTCGGCGGGGTTGTCGGCGTTGGCGCGGACGCCCATCGGACGACCGACCTGCTCGTCGACGGAGATCTCGTCGGCCCACGTGAGGATGGTGTCGAGGTCGCCGGTGAGCTCGGGCTGGACGAGGTCCACGGCGCCGAGGATGACGTCGCCGGTGGAGCCGTCGATGGAGATGACGTCGCCCTCGTGGAGCACGATGTCGGTGCCCTCGACGATGACCTCCTTGGCCTCCGCGTCGATCTTCAGGGCCTCGCAGCCGCAGACGCACGGAGCGCCCATGCCGCGGGCGATGACGGCCGCGTGGCTCGTCTTGCCGCCGTGGGAGGTGAGGATGCCCTCAGCGGCGTCCATGCCCTTGAGGTCGTCGGGGTTGGTCTCCCAACGCACGAGGATGCAGGGGGTGCCGTCTTCCTTGCAGGCGACCGCGTCGTCGGAGCTGAAGACGACCTCGCCCACCGCAGCACCGGGGCTCGCGTTCATGCCCTTGGCGATAACGTGCTTCTTCGCCTTCGGGTCGAACTGCGGGTGGAGGAGCTGGTCGAGCTGATCGGGGTTCACGCGCGTAACCGCGGTCTGCTTGTTGATGAGCCCTTCCCTCTCCATGTCGATGGCGATCTTGAGGGCGGCCTGCGCGGTGCGCTTGCCCACGCGGGTTTGGAGCATCCAGAGCTTGCCGCGCTCGATGGTGAACTCGATGTCCATCATGTCGCGGTAGTGGTCCTCGAGCAGCACGAAGATCTGCTCGAGCTGCTTGCCGGCCTCCTCGAGGCCCGGCATGGTCTTGAGCTCGGCGATGGGCTGGGTGTTGCGGATGCCGGCCACGACGTCCTCGCCCTGGGCGTTCACGAGGAAGTCGCCGTAGAACTCCTTGGTGCCGTCGGCGGGGTTGCGCGTGAAGGCGACGCCGGTGGCGGAGTTGTTGCCCATGTTGCCGTAGGCCATGATCTGCACGTTCACGGCCGTGCCGAGGTCATCGGGGATCTTGTTCTGCTGGCGATAGAGGATGGCGCGATCGTTCATCCAGGAGCCGAAGACCGCCTCGATGGCGAGCTGGAGCTGGGTGTAGGGATCCTGCGGGAAGGAGACCTTGCCGTCGACGACGAGGTTCGCGTGCTCGGCGGGGTCGAGGTTCTCGGCGAAGATCTTCTTGTACTCGCCGACGAGCTCCTCGAGGTCGGAGGCGGTGAGCTCGGTGTCCTGCTTCACGCCGCGGTCGGCCTTCATCTTGTTGATGGCGTTCTCGAAGAGGTCGCCGTCGAGGCCCATGACCACGTGGCCGAACATCTGCACGAAGCGGCGATAGCTATCCCACCCGAAGCGCGGGTTGTCCGTGTGCTTGATGAGGCCCTGAACCGACTGGTCGTTGAGGCCGAGGTTGAGGACGGTGTCCATCATGCCGGGCATGGAGAACGGAGCGCCGGAGCGCACGGAGACGAGCAGGGGATCGTCGGGGTCGCCGATCTTCTTGCCCATGCGGCTCTCGAGATCCTCGCGATAGGACGCGATCTCGTCGAGCACACCCGCCGGCCAGGTGTTGTCGTGGCTGGAATACTCCACGCACGTTTGGCAGGTGATGGAGAAGCCAGGAGGAACCGGCAGACCGATCTTGGCCATCTCGGCCAGGTTCGCGCCCTTGCCGCCCACGATGTAGTTCATCGAGGAATCGGCCTCAGTGACGTCCTTTCCGGAGGCGTCGATGCCCCACCTATAGACATGCTTGTTTGGATCTGCCATACAGCTCCTTCTTCCTTTGGCGCGCCACGGGGGACGGCCTCCTTCGAGGACGCCAACGCACAGCGTCCGGATCAAACACAGTCGAAAGAATGCTAGCCCATAGGAAGTGCTTCATCAAACGGTTTCGAGCCCATCGCACATGCTCCATCCCCCAAAGGGACGCGAGGATTCGGCACACGAAAAACACCCTCTCCGGCGTGCGGAGGGGGTGCCTTCGAAATGCGCGTCCGCGTGCGGCCTACACGCCGCCGGGGATGTTCTTGGGATCGGACTGCGTGAGCGTGGAGATCACGTTGATGGCGGGGCCGATGATGTCGATCGAGAAGATCTGGCGCGCCTCGAGCTCACGACGGATGTCGTTGCGAAGGTCGGTGTCCACGATGGTGTGGAAGACGGCCGTGGGGTGCTCGCTGGTCTGGTTCTCGTCGAGGTAGGCGATCACCTGATCGAGGCTCCGCACCTTCGGGAGGCGGGAGATCTTCACGCAGCCCACGTCGAATTGCGACGCCGCGGCAGCGACAACGCCCGCTGCGGTGTCGCCCTCGGAATCGGAAATCACGTGGATAAGGGCGCAATCGTCGCAGTATTCGATGTCGTCGGTATCGAAGGTACGCACAGGCTCCTCCTAAAAAGGTCGCTCGTCGCTAGTGCGATGGTAGTGCAAGGAGCCGCTCGCTCCGCGCGAGATTGGGCAGACGGTCTCCCATCGGAGAGGCCCCGCCCGTGGGCGGGGCCTCGGGCGCCTACGACACCTTGGCGAGCGCCGCGAAGTCCGCGACGCCCGCGAAGGGATGCGCGAAGCGGTTGAGCAAGGCGAGCCGGCGATTCCTCACCGCGAGATCCTCGTCCATCACGAGGACGTCCTCGAAGAAGCGGTCGATGGGGCCGCGGAGCGCCGCGAGGGCGGCGAGGGCATCCGAGAAGCGATCGCTGGCGAGTGCGGCCGCCACATCCGCCTCCGCCGCCTCGGTGGCCTCGTAGAGCGCGAGCTCGGCTTCGCCCAGCGCCGCGCGATCCACGTCGGTGCCGAGCGAGGGATCGGCGAGGTGCGTCGCGCGAAGGAAGGCTTGCGCGAGGTCGTCCATGAGCTCGCGAGTCTCGCCACGCGCCGCCTCGAGGGCGCGCACGCGCGAGAGGAACTCCGCGGGATCGACGACGCCCGTGTGGGCGATCGCCGCCACCGCGTCCGGTTGGGCGCCCTCCTCGCGGGCCATCGTCTGGAGGCGTCCGGAGAAGAACCCCGAGACCGCCTTGGCCACCTCGTCGCGATCGAAGGTAAGGCCCTGCGCCTCGTAGAGCCCGAGCGAGACGTCGATGAGCTCACGAAGCCGCACGTTCGGCATGCGCTCGAGGAGGCGAATCACGCCGATGGCGCCGCGGCGCTGCGCAAACGGATCCTTGGAGCCCGTGGGCGGCTCGCCGATGGCGAACATGCCGCAGATGGTGTCCAACTTGTCGGATACGGCCACTGCCGAGCCCACGACGCTTCCGGGAAGCTCGTCGCCCGCGTAGCGGGGACGATAGTGCTCGGCGATCGCGGCCGCCACCACGTCGTCCTCCCCCGCCGCATGCGCGTAGTGGCCGCCCATGACGCCCTGTTGGCTCGTGAATTCCACCACCGCCTGGGAGACGAGGTCGGCCTTCGCGAGATGCGCCGCGCGCTCGGCGTGCGCGATCGTCGCGTCATCCTCGCCCGCGAGCCGTGCGACCTCGCCCGCGAGCTTCTCCATGCGCGCCACCTTCTGGCGAAGCGTACCGAGCCTTTCCTGGAACGTGACCTCGGCGAGGCTCTCGAGCCAGTCCTCCATCGAGACCTTGAGGTCCTCCTCGAAGAAGAACGCCGCGTCGTCGAGGCGTGCGCGCACCACGCGCTCGTTGCCCTGGACGATGGCCGCGTTGTGCGCGGAATCGCCGTTCGAGACGAGGATGAAGGTGCGCGAGAGGCTGCCATCGGCCGCAAACGCCGGGAAGCAGCGCTGGTGCTTGAGCATGGCCTCGCAGATGATCTCCTGGGGCACCTCGAGGAAGCGCTCGTCAAAGTGTCCCGCGAGGACCGTGGGCCACTCGCAGAGGTTCACGACCTCGGCGAAGGTCGACGCCGGGGTGTCCACGACCAGGCCGAGCTCCCCTTCGAGCGTCGCGATCTGCTCGCGAATGCGCTCGGCGCGCGCATCGTGGTCGAGCACGTAGGCGCCCTCGAGTACGTCGAGGTAGGAGGAGGGGCTTGGCACCTCGTGCTCGCCGGGGGCGAGCACGCGATGGCCCCACGTGGCGCGTCCGGAGGCGATGTTTGCGAAGCGGACGTCCACGACGTCCTCTCCGAAGAGGCAGACGATCCATCGCACGGGACGGCAATAGCGCTCGGACGTGGAACCCCAGCGCATGGAGCGCGGCCATGAGAGCCCCGCGATCACGCCCTCCGAGATGGGTCCGAGGAGCTCGGTGGCCCGCTTCGCGGGCTCGCTCACCGTCACCGCCACGTGCTTCTCGCCCTTGAACTCGACGACCTCGAGCGCGCCCACATCCACGCCCTTGCCGCGGCAAAAGCCCAACGCGGCCTTCGTGGGATTGCCGTCCGCATCGAAGGCCTGGGCGACCTTAGGCCCGCGGAATACCTGCGTGGAGGCCTCGGTGGCGCATGCCACGCCGGAGACGAGCGCGGCGAGGCGACGCGGGCTCGAGATCACGCGGATCTCGCCATGGGCAAGCCCCGCCTCGTCGAGCGCGGCGCCGAGGAGCTTCGGAAGCTCCGCACGCGCGGCATCCAAAGGCGCGCTCGGCAGTTCCTCGGAACCGATCTCGAGGAGGAAGTCCTTCGTCGTCACTTCGCCACCTCGGCTTTCGTATCGCTGGCCGCCATCCACGCCACGCAGGCGGCCTTCGCCACGCTGCGCACCCTGAGGATGTAGTTCATACGCTCCGTCTGCGAGAGCGCACCGCGCGCATCGAGGAGATTGAACGCGTGCGAGCACTTGAGCGCGCAGTCATAGGCCACGAGGGGAAGCTCCCGATCGAGGCACGCCTGGCATTGGAGCTCGTAGTCGTCGAAGTGCCGCCTGAGCGCCGCCACGTCCGCCACCTCGAAGTTGTAGGTGGAGAACTCGCGCTCGTTCTCGTGGAAGACGTCGCCGTAGGTGAGCTCGTGGCCCTCGGGGTCGCGGCACCACACCACGTCGAAGCAGCTGTCCACGTCCTGCGCGTACATCGCGAGGCGCTCCAGGCCGTAGGTGATCTCCACCGGCACCGGTGCGCACTCGATGCCACCCACCTGCTGGAAGTAGGTGAACTGCGTCACCTCCATGCCGTCGATCCACACTTCCCAGCCGAGGCCCCAAGCACCGAGCGTCGGGCTCTCCCAGTCGTCCTCCACGAAGCGCACGTCGTGCGCCGTCGCGTCGAGGCCTATCTCCGCGAGCGAGCCGAGGTAGAGCTCCTGCGCGTTCACCGGGGAGGGCTTCATGAGCACCTGGAACTGGTAATAGTGCTGGAGGCGGTTCGGGTTCTCGCCATAGCGCCCGTCGGTGGGACGACGGCACGGCTGCGCATAGCACGCGGCCCAGGGCTTGGGCCCGAGCGAGCGCAGCGTCGTGGCCGTGTGGAACGTGCCCGCACCCACCTCGGTGTCCACGGGCTGCATGACGGCACAACCCTGGGCGGCCCAATAGCGCTGGAGGGCGAAGATCATCTCTTGGAACGTGGGCGCTTGTGCCTTGACCATGTCGTTCCTCTCATCACGTGTGGCGAGGCGCGCCCGAGCCGAGCGCGCACGCCGCTTAGGATAGGACGCCGAGCTCGGTGAACGGCCAGAACTTCAGCCATGCCCTCGAGCTCACGTCCTCCCGGTTGATGGGCCCGAAGTAGCGTGAATCGAGCGAGTTCTCCCGGTTGTCCCCCATCACCCAGTACTCGTCGACGTCGAGCGTGTAGGGGTAGGTGATGGGCTCGGAGAGCGTGGAGGAATTCGACGACAGGGGCCAGGATTGCCCCGTGGCGTAGGACTCCTCGAGCGCCTCGCCGTCGATCACCACCTGCCCGTTCTGGAAATCCACCGTCTGCCCCGGCGTGGCGATCACGCGTTTGATGAGGGTCGTCTGGGGGTCCTCGGGATCGATGAACGTCACGATGTCGCCTCGCTCGGGGTTCCTCGTGAGGTAGCTCAGCTTCTCGCCGAGGACGCGATCGCCCACCTGGATGGTCTCGAGCATCGATTCCGAGGGGATGGTGAAGGGTTCCACCACGAACGTGCGCACGAGGAGCGCCACGCCCACCGCGCAGGCGATGACGAGCGCCCATTCCAAGAGGCTCTTCGCCACCGAGCCCTTGGCCTCGTCCTCCTCCATGAGGTCCTTCGGCCAGTCCTCGGTGCCGGTTTGCCAGGGCTGCGGATTCACGGGCCGCGTGTAGGGGCTCACGGGCTCCACCGCCATGTGGCGGCTCTCGTAGGTGTGCTCGCCCGTGTCCTCCTTCTCGTTGCGCAGCGAGAAGTGCTTGGCCTGGGGAGCCGCCATGTGACGCGGGGTGTAGCGCGGGGTTTCCTCAGGCACGCGAGCTCACCTCCCTCGCTTCGAGCAAGTCCGGACGCAGCTGGCGCGTGCGCTCGAGCGCGTTCTCGGCGCGCCAGAGCGCCACCTTGCCGTGGTCGCCGGAGAGGAGCACGTCGGGCACGGCCATGCCCCTGTACACCGCGGGACGAGTGTATTGGGCGCACTCGAGCAGGCCGTCCTCGAAGGATTCGTCTGAGGCGGAGAGCTCGTTTCCGAGCACGCCGGGGATGAGGCGCACGCTCGCGTCGGCCACGGCCATGGCGGCGAGCTCGCCACCGGTGAGCACGAAATCGCCGAGGGAAACCACCTCGTCGGCCAGGGAGAACACCCGCTCGTCCATGCCCTCGTAGCGCCCCGAGACGAGGAGCATCCCCGGTTCATGCGAGAGCTCACGCGCCTTCTTCTGGGAAAACGGCGCGCCGTGGGGCGAGAGGAAGATGACCTTCAGGGGCACCTCCGAACTCGCCTTGATGTCCGAGATGGCCTCGAAGAAGGGTTCGGGCTTCATGAGCATGCCCTGGCCACCGCCGAAGGGCGCGTCATCCACCGTGCGGTGGCGATCGTGCGTCCAGCTGCGAAGGTTGTGCGTGAAGAAGCGCGCGAAGCCGCCCGCCTGCGCTCGCCCCATGATCGAGGCATCGAGGTAGGGCGAGAAGACCTCGGGAATGACGGAGAGGAAGTGGATGTCCATGGCACTCCCCCTAAAGATCCAGAAGTCCGGCGGGGCACGAGAGGTGCACCGTCCCGGCGTCCACGGACATGAGGATGGGTGCCACCGCAGGGACGAGCACGTCTTTGCCCTCGTGATCGATGACGAGCAGCGTTTGGGCGGGGCCCTCTTCCACGCTGCGCACGCGTCCGAGCTCGCCGAGGGCCTCATCCACGGCGCGCAGGCCGATCCACGCCTCGGGCCCGAGGGGCTCGCCCTCCTCGGGCAACTCGGCCTCTGGGGCGAGCACCCGCGCGTCCACGCAGGCGCAGGCGTCCCCGAGATCCGCGATCCCGGAGAAGCGCACCCGCTGGTCCCCTCCGTCATCGGCGGCGAAGACGACCTCTTGGAAGCGATCCACCTCGAAGTTCGGTGGCAGCAGCGCTACGTGGAGGCCTTCGTGGAGACGAGGCGAACCCGCGTGCCAGGGACGGCACACGAGCTCGCCCTTCGTGCCGCGAGCGCGGACGATGGTGGCTATGGCGCGGTAGCCCTGGCCCATGGGCGCGCTAGTCGAGGACCTCGACCTCGACCTCGGTATCGAGCCGCTGGCCCAAGGCCCGCGCGAGGGTGCGAATTGACTTGATGGTGCGGCCGCGACGCCCGATCACCTTGCCCACGTCGTCCGGGGCGACGGTGATCTCGATGAGGGAGCCCTCGGCGCTGTCCGTGACGTCGAGCGCCACCGCGTCGACGTCATCGACCAGTCCCAGCACGAGGAGCTCCACGAGATCCGCGATGCGATCGGAGGGCAACTCCGAGGCATCGTCGATCTCCGCGTCAACGAGCTCGTCGGCCCCTTCGGCCTCGAGCCCTTCGACCCCAGCCTCAGCCTCGTCAAAGGCGTCGGCGCCGCCCATGGCGGCATTCAGATCGTCCATGGATGTGCCTCGAAGCTACTTAGGCCTCGTCGGCGGCGGCGTTGGCAGCCTCCGCGCCAGGAGCGTCGTCGCGGGCGGCCTCGGCGAGATCCGCGGCGATCTCGGTGTCCTCGACCGCCTCGGCCACATCTTCGGCCACCTCGGCGGCCATGGCCTCCTCGACCTCAGCGGCCTTTTCCTCGGGCACCGCGTAGGCCTCGGGGATCTTGGGCTCGGGCTTCGGAGCCTCGGCCTTCGGCTTGCCCTCGGAGCCGGCGCGGGCGATGTCGATGAGGTGGGATACCGCGTTCGTGGGCTGCGCGCCCTTGCCGATCCACTCGTCCACCTTGGCGAGATCGACTTCGATCACGTGGGGATCGGGGATGGGATCGTAGCGGCCTACCTGCTCGATGAAGCGGCCATCGCGCCTCGCGCGCGAATCGGCGACGACGATGCGGTAGTAGGGGCGCTTCTTGGCGCCGTGACGCGCCAGGCGAATCTTGACAGCCAACGAAATCTCCTTTGTGCGTGGTGTCACGGGGTGCCTTCGAAGCGAGAGCGCACGCCCGTGCTCTTGAGCAGCCTCCCATAGTAGCCAAGCTGCGAAGGTTCTGCAGCGCTCGCCTGCTCCCTCCACACGCCGTCCGTCCCGCCAATGCGTCCCGCGACGGATACGCGGGAGCCATTTGCGCCACTCGCTCCTAGACTGGGCTACGGGGCGGGGTAGCGGCTTTTTTCACGCTGCCAGAGCGCCAAGGGTAGGAGTTGCATGGACGTCTTGGTCGTTGAAGACGAACGAAATCTCAGCGATGCCATTTGCCACATACTCGGAGAAGCGGGCTATAACGCATCACAGGCATTCGACGGGCCCTCCGGGCTCGATGCGGCGCTTGGGGAGCGCCATGACGTGATCATGCTCGACGTCATGCTCCCGGGCATGAGCGGTTTCGACGTGGTGTCGCGCCTGAGGGAGGCCTCGGTGGAGACGCCCGTGATCATGGTCACCGCCAAGGCCACCACGGCAGACAAGATCGAGGGCCTCGACCACGGGGCCGACGACTACATGACGAAGCCGATCGACACCGACGAGCTCCTCGCGCGCATCCGCGCGCTCACCCGTCGCCATGGTGAGGCGGACCTCGAAACTCGCGCGTTCGGGGATCTCACGCTCGACCTCGTCACGCACGATCTCGTCTGCGGAGATCGCCAGGTGCACCTATCCCAGAAGGAATACGAAGTGCTCAAGCTCCTCATGGAGGCGAAGGGCGTCGTATCGAAGACCGACCTCTTGAAGTCCGCGTGGCGCGATGACGAGGACGTGACGGAGAACAGCGCCGAGGCCTACATCTCGTTCTTGCGCAAGAAGCTCGCGCACATCAACTCCTCGAGCCAGATCACCACCTATCGCATGCTCGGGTATCGCCTCGAGGAGCCGGACGGGCAAGGCGAGCGCTACTGACGCACGACGCACAAGCGCGAGCAACGCGAGGGAGGGCGAATGCTCAAGCGACTCCAGTGGCGCTTCATGGCGATCACGATGTCGTTCCTCGCGCTCGTGCTCTTCGGCACCCTCTTCGTCACGTACACCGCGAGCTCGGCGAACCTCGACCGCTTCGTCGAGAGCTCGCTCAACCGCGTCCTCAACACCACCACGCCCACGCGCCCCTACATCGGGGTGAGCACGGCGCCCGACGTCGATGAGACCATCTACGGCCAGCGCGCGGTGGTGTGGGTGGACATCGACGCCGATACCGGCGAGGTCGAGCTGAACGATTCCGCCGCCATCATCGGGCCCCGCGCGCTCCAGCAGGTCATCGAGGCCGCCTCGGGAGACGAGACCGAGGGCACGATCGAGGACTACGGGATCATCTGGCGAAAGGGTCCCATTCCCTCGGGCGAGCGGATCGCCATGGTGAGCACGGTGGCCACGAGCCAGGTGCGCTTCCAGCAGATCCTCACGAGCACGGTGGTGGCCATCCTCGTCCTCGCCATCGCCGCGCTCTTCGTGTGGAAGCTCTCGGAGATGGTCGTGGACCCCGTGCGCCACGCGTGGGAATCGCAGAGCCGCTTCACCTCGGATGCATCGCACGAGCTCAAGACCCCGCTTTCGGTGATCCGCGCGAATACGCGGATACTCGAGGAGCATCTCTGCGAGATCCCCGACGACGACCACCGCTGGATCCTCTCCACCGACGAGGAGGCCGAGCGCATGCAGGTGCTCGTGAACGACCTGCTCGAGCTCTCGAAGGCCGATGAGGCCGCCCTCGCGAGCGATGCGGTCTTCAGGAAGGACGTACTCGACTTCTCCGCGCTCGTCGAAGAGGCCTGCCTCGAGTTCGAGGTCGTGGCCTTCGAGCACGATCGCGCGTTCGATGAGAGGCTCGCACCGGATCTTTGGGTGTGCTCGGACCCCAACGCGCTCAATCGCGTGGTGCGCATATTGCTCGACAACGCCGTGAAGTATGCGGAAAAGGGCTCGACGATCCACGTGACGCTCGAGGCGGAGGGAAGGACGACCGCCTACTTCGCCGTGAACAACCGCGCAGAACCCCTCACGCAAGAAGACGTCGACCACATCTTCGATCGCTTCTACCGCTCGGATAGCTCGAGGAGCCGCTCGACCGGCGGCTTCGGCTTGGGGCTCGCCATCGCCAAGACGACCATGGTCGCCCTCGACGGCGACATCACCTGCGCCTCGAGCGCCGAGGAGGGCACCACCTTCACGCTCACCCTTCCGCTTGATCGCGAGCACCAGTGACGCGCCCACGCGAACCCGGGACGCTCGTCTTTCCCTTCGGATCATCCATGAAGCGCTGGGAGGGTCCGGCGATCGCGCTCCTCGACCTCGATGCGTTCTTCGCGTCGGTGGAACAGCTCGATCATCCCGAGTGGCGCGGCAAGCCCGTCATCGTGGGCGGATCGCCGGAGATGCGCGGCGTGGTTTCCACCGCGTCGTACGAGGCGAGGCCCTTCGGCGTCCACTCCGCCATGCCCGCGGCGGAGGCGAGGAGGCTCTGTCCGCAGGGCATCTTCGTCCAAGGACACTTCGAGCGCTACCGCGAACTCTCCCACCAAGTGATGGACATCATCGGCGACGAGACGCCCCGCCTCGAGCAGGTGTCCATCGATGAGGCGTTTTTCGACGTGAGCCCCGGACGCTACTCCGCCGAAAGCCCCGTGAGCATCTGCGAGCGCATCCAGGGTCGCGTGGCCGAGCTCGGCATCACGTGCTCGATCGGGCTCTCCACCTCGAAGACCGTGGCGAAGATCGCGAGCGAGGTCGATAAGCCGCGTGGCCTCACCGTCGTCTATCCCGGCACCGAGGCGGCGTTCTTGGCGCCGCTGCCCCTTCGCGCGCTCTCGGGCATCGGCGCCGCCACCGAACGCAAGCTCGCGGGACTCGGCATTCGAACGCTCGGCGAACTCGCGGCGCAGGACCCCGAGGAGATGCGGGAGCGATTCGGCGTCATGGGGCCGCGCATGGTCGATCGCGCTCGGGGGGTGAACGATTCGCCGGTGCGAGAGCGGGCAGTCGCGCGCGAGGTGAAGTCGGTCTCGAACGAGCGCACCTTCGCCCAAGACCTCACCGAGAGAGGCGAGATCCGCGCGGCCATTTGGCACGTGTCGGGCGTCGTGGGCAGGCGCCTTCGCAAGAAGGGCCTTAAGGGACGCGAGGTCACGCTCAAGATCCGCTATGACTTCGAGCACGGGCGCAGCGTCCAGCGGGGCCTCCCCCACCCTGCGGACGACGAGGCCGACTTCGCCCCCGTGGCCCTCGAACTCTTGGACGAGATATGGCACGAGGGGATGCCCGTGCGGCTCCTCGGCGTGGGAATCTCACGTTTCGACGAGGATGACGTGCCGCGCCAGGCCTCGCTCTTCGAAGAGGGGGCCCTCGCAGACGAGGTGCCCGAGAGGGCGGCGGAACGGCCGCGCGAGCGCGCGAACCTCGGACGCGTGCGCGACGCCGTACGAGAGCGCTTCGGAGAGGACGCCCTCGCGTTCGGCCACGACCTTCGCTTCAAGCACCGCACCTCCGACACGCAGCCGATGCACAAGGACCTCGAATGAAAGGTAATGCTTACGCCGCGTAGCCAGTTTTTCGGTGCGCAAATCGCACCGAAAAACTGGCTACGCGGCGAAAGAGCAGATCGCCTAGTACGTGGCGGGCTCGCGCTCGAAGTCGCCCGGGACCTCCTCGTACTTGGGAAGCGGCGCCTCGTTCGGCATCGTCCACGTGTGGTGGTCGGTGTGGAGGAGCTTCTCCGCGAGCTCGGAGTTCGGCTCGCCGAGGTACTCCTCGTAGCACTGCTTCACCTGCGGGTTCTCATGCGAGAAACGCAGCTCGGCGTCCCGGTCGAGCGCGTAGAGCGTGCCGGCGCGATCCGCCGCGAGCTCCTGGCCCTCGTGGATGGGGTTGCCGCCGCCACCGGTACAGCCACCGGGGCACGCCATGACCTCGACGAAGTCGAGCTCCTCCTTGCCGTCGCGAATGGCCTGGAGGAGCTTCTCGGCGTTCACGAGACCATGGGCCACGCCCACGCGCACGGGCGTACCGCCCATGTCGAAGGTGCCCACGCGCCATCCATCGCGCGCGCGAAGGGCCGCGAGCGCCTCGGGATCGGGATTCTCGCCGGTGACCACGGAGTAGGCGGTGCGCAGCGCCGCCTCCATCACGCCGCCGGTGACGCCGAAGATGTGGCCCGCGCCCGTGGCGATGCCCATGGGATCGTCGAAGGACGCCTCGTCCATCTTGACCACATCGAGGTGGTGCGCGCGGATCATGCGATCGAACTCACGCACGGTGAGCGCGGCGTCCACGTCGGGCGAGCCGGTCGCGCCGCGCATCGATTCGTAGTCGCACTCGGCCTTCTTCGCCACGCACGGCATGATGGAGACGAGGAAGAGCTTCTCGGGATCGATGCCCGCCTTCTCGGCGAAGTACGTCTTCGCGAGCGCGCCGAAGATCTGCTGGGGGCTCTTGGTGGTGGAGATGCGATCCACGAAATCGGGCGCCTTGCCCTTGGCGTAGCGCACCCAGCCGGGGCAGCAGC
>CANPVI010000023.1 GCA_947581665.1 uncultured Atopobiaceae bacterium
CCCCCCGCCGAGTGCACTCTCGCGGCCCCTTGGGCCTGCTAGGTAACCCGTGATAGGGCAGCGCGAGTCGATCGACGAGGTGGATAGTTCAGAGTGGCGGGGGCTTTCGGGAATCCCTTCGGGCCCCCGCCGGGTGAGTGCTCGCTCCTCGCTACGCAGCCGGGTTGGTTGCGGGGAGGTTCGCCGCGTACCACACGACGTTCTCCTGCACCCAGCCGAGCCTGGCCTGCGCGTTGTACTCCTCCACGGAGGTGGTCCAGAGGTGCGTGCCGACCTGCTCATAGGGGTTGAAGAGCTGGTAGACCGGGTAGTTCGAGATGGTGGAGCCGTAGAAGACGGGCTGGCCGTCGTTATCCCTCAGCCATCCGAGCTGCTGGAGGCTCTCGTACTCGGAGAGCTTCGTGGTGTAGTAGTGGTCGTGGCTGTAGGGGTTGTAGAGGCGATAGACCGCGATGCCTGTGTTCGGCGCGTACCAGGCCACGCCCTCGTTCTCCCAGCCATAACCCTCGAGGTCCTCGATCTCGTTCGCATTGGCGCTCACGAGGTGGTCGCCGTTGTTGGGGTTGTAGAGGCGCTCGACGGCAATCTGGGAGCTCTCGAAGACCGCGGTGATGGGCAGGGCGATGTCGGTCGGATTCTGCTTCACCGTGTAGGTCGGGTTCTCGGAGAGGGTTGCGCCGTTTCCGTTGGTCCACTTCACGAACTTGTAGCCGTTGTTGGCGACGGCGGTGAGGTCCATGAGGTTGGAGTTGTTGGCGTTCACGGCCTGCTGCACGGTGCCAGCGCCGGCCGGGCTCACGGTCACCTGGACGGGATCCTTGACGGCGATGGTGAGCGTTGCATTCCCTGTCACGTTGCTGAGGTTGGTGCCCAAGCCGTAGGAGGGCAGCATGGCGAGCGCCCAGTCCAGTTTCCTGTCATTCGGGCTGTAGGCCGGGTCGAGGGTGACGTCGATCGTGCAGCTCGTGTCCCAGAGCTTAGTCGTGACGGCCACGTTCTTGGGGTTGAGGTTGAGGTCCGGATTACTCCACACGACATTGCTGTCGGTCACGAGGACGTTCTGGAGCCCGGTGATGGAGGTGCCCTGAGGATCGGTTGGCTTCGAGCCAGTAGGCGCCGTGTAGGCCTTGGAGAGGTCGGCCGAGACGAGGGCGTTGAAGAGGCTCGTCGCGTCCTCGGAGGCGGCCGGCACGGCCGTCACCTTGGTGGAAACGGGGATGTTGGTGTCGGTGACTTCGTCGCCCATGGTGGCGCTCACGGTGTAGCTACCGGTGGAGCCGATGACAAGCGAGGGGCTGGCAGGAGTCCAGGCGAGGTCCACCGTGGTCACGATCGGGTAGAGGATGACGGGCTGACCACTCTTGATGGGCAGGCTGGAGATGGCGTCGCCAGCGTTCACGGCCACATAGGCCTCGGCGGTGGCGTCATAGACGAACCAGCCCACGAAGACGTTCTTGCCCTGGGTGACGGGGCCGCTCGAGTTATTGGGCACGAGGACCGGGAGCTCGGGGATGGTGCCACCCTCGGCAGCACCGATGACGTAGGTGTTGGGGGTTTTGCCGGTGTCGATCGTGGTGTAGGGAAGGTCGCCGGAAGGGGTGAGGGTCGCGAAGAGGACTTTAGAAACCGCATTGAAGTTTGTGTTGCCCGCGAGGTTGAGCGTAATCTCAGTTCCCCACTGGGCCACGAAGCTGTAGTTCGCACCGATGCCCGCAGGTGCGGGAAGCGTGTAGGAGCTGCCCGGCGCCACGGCAGAGGCGCTGCCGAGCACCCAGCCGGTGACGGCTTGGTTCTTCACCGTGGTGGAGGGGTTGGTCACGTCCGCGGCAGTTGCACCGTTGGCGGTGAGAAGGGTGATCGCGCTCCCCTCCTGGCCGTACATCGAGTTATTCGCGATGTTGTTGTTGGTGACGTTTTTCGCCTCGTTTACGAAGTTTACGCCAGTCACGCTCACGCTCGAGCCCGTACCGGTACCCTTGTTGGCCTGATAATTTGCGGGCCACGCGTTGGCGGTGTAGGTGCCTGCGATCGTGCCATTCACCTTGTTCACGGTGTAGGTTTCGACAATGGTGCTTTCAGCCTTCACGCCGTTCACGGACGCATTGCAGATGCTGTTTTCGGCGTCCATGGCGATCCACACGACACCCACGCCCTCGCTGTTGAGCTTCACGGGGTTGACGTCGCTGCCGTCCTTGAGCGTGCTGAAGGCGAGCGTGGGCGTGTCCGTGGCGTTCGCGCGGGTCCATTGGAAGCCGTAGAGGCCGTTCGGGGAACCCTCGACGATGGCCCAGAGGACGTTGTCATCGCCATAGGTGGACGTGAAGGGGAGCTTCTCCGTCGTGCCCTCCGCGGCGTCCTCGCCGTCGTAGTTCGCCCAGTCGAGACCGAGAGCGGCGATGATTGCCTTATCGGCGGCTGCCCTATTGTTGGTTATTCCGGCGTTATCGCCCACGAAGCCGATCGAGGTGACCTTCGCGGCAACCCAGTTGTTGCCAGCCGTCGGAGAACCGGGCTCGATGCCTCCAGAACCGCTTATCTCGCCGTCGATTTGTGCGCCGTTGTCCTTGATGGGCACGGAGCTATCGTTGACGATGTCGCCGCCCACGGTGGAGCCAGAGCCGAGGTTGAGCGTGCTCTTTCCAGTGTTATTAATCCCTTCGGTGACGGTGCCACCCTCACCAAGGGTAACGGAACCTGCAGAGCTGTCGATGGTGCCCACGGTCCCGCCGTTGCTCACGTTCACGGCAGGAACATTCGAATCGCTCACACTTCCCGTTGTCGTGTTGAGAACGCTGTTGACCTCGCCGCCGGTGACGTTGAGCTCGCCGCTCGTTCCGTAGCTCGCGTAGCCGTGCGCGCCGGCGTTGTTCACGACGCCCGTGGCGGCCTCAGGGAACGCGACGCTCCCGGAGCCGATAGTTCCAGTTGGCATACTGCCGCTCTCGGGAACAGCACCCACGACGGAGCCGCCCTCGTTGACGTTTACCGTGGAGCCCTGGTTCACGATGCCCACGGGGCCGGTGACGGAGCCGCTGATGTCCACGGTGTTATTGCCACCTTTGAGCTCCTTGGACTGAGGGAGGTACATGCCGGCAACGCCGCCCTTGACCGTGCCGCCGTTGTTCACGTTGATGTCGGCCGGAGCGGTGATGTCGGCCGTGCCGTTGGTGCGGATGCCGACCTGGGCGGCGTCCACGATGCCTCCCTGGTTCACGTTCACGACTCCGCCAAGCGCCATGATCGCGGCGGCGTCCTTGCTGGAAGTCGGAGCGGACGTGCTTTTTACGGCGCCGCCGTCGTTCACGTTCAAGGTGCCGGAGAAGACGGTCACAGTCACCGTCTTCGTGTCTTTTTGGGAGGCCTGTCCAGTCACCGTGACGTTGTTTCCGATTGTGACGGTCGGTCCACTCGGCTGGTTGAGCGTCTTCTCACCCACCGTGATGACGCTTACGTTGCTCGAGAGCTGACCAGCGCCACTCTTGTAGTCCAGGCCTGCGGCTTCGATGGTGACCGCCTTGTCGGAGGAAAGGGTGAGCGAGCAGTTCGCGCCTTTCACGACGAGCTCGCTATTAAGCGTGATCGGGGTTTGAGCGTCGCTCAGATCCACCGCGAAGTTGTTATTGGGACTTTCCGTAACTGCAGTTTTGGCTACGCCAAAAGCATCAGCCACCGTCTGATCCGTAGCTGTGGACAGATCGAGCTCCCCGCCCGTAGTTGCCCACGCCGGCGTGGCAACCACCACGGCGGCGAAGAGGGCAAGCAGCGCGGTCAGCGCCCCTGCCCAGATCTTCCTGTGTGTACTGTGAGCCATGCAATGACTCCTTCCTCTGGCTCCGACGCCCCACCTAGCGAAGGGGCGCGTTTTACCGATGTGGATTTGGTTTTCCTGAGGAAGCGCGGCCCTGCCGCGCGCCTCACGCAATAGGGGCTCCTTCGCGCGAAACGCGCGACGCGAGGTACGCCGCGAAATGCGCGCGCGACTGCGCGCACGTGACACGAAGACGAGAGACGCCGAAGTGCCCCAGCACTGGCGCTGAGGCTCCACACGGACGTAGGGCGATGCGAAAAGTCGCCACGTCTCCCCTTCCCGAAACTGCCCCGGGCGAGGGAGACCTCTGCCCAAGGCGTGCGAAGGACTATGGGAAGTGGGAGAATGAGACGCGGCGCGGCTCCGCACCACCGCTTCGCGGTGATGGCATCACGGGCTCACCAAAACCTCGTGCCGAGCGTTGCTGTGCCTCTGCCGCAGCTCGTCCACTGCCATGGACGGGCTGCGGTTTCTCGCTTCCGGTCCCTTTCGGTTGAGAAGGTGTCTTGGCCAGGGCCGACGAAGAATCGGCAGCAAGGGAGGACATCTCCACAACCGCCGAGTTGTCCTTTGGGCCACAACTAAAGAGTGCCCAAGAGAGGGGATGCCCTCCTTGGCTGACACTTTTTTAGTTGTGGCGCCGGTACATGCGTACCGGACAACTCGGCATTGCGAACAATACACAACTCGCGCACCCGTCGCAACTCTCGCGCCCATTCACCCGCAAATCCGCATCGGTAGGCGGTGCGCTGCTTTTGCAGGATGGAACTTTGTGGCTGCTCAAGGCGCCGCCTTGAGCAGCTCTTTTGCTCCGCACATGGACTGCGGTCCAGACGGCCGAAGACCACGGCCATCTGGACCTTGCCATGTGCGCCAAAAGGACTCGAGACGTTGGGGACGGACCTTTCGTCTTGCGCGGGCAGCCATGCGGCACGCGAGGCGCTCTCGAAGGTCTAGCTCGGCAATATGGCGCCGCATGAGGGTAAGGAATAGGTGAACGCGCCGAAGCCGCTCGATCGATCGCACTACACTGGAGCCGCACTTCTCGCGAACCCACGCGCTCGCACTGAGCGCTCTTCTGAAAGGGGCCTTCCATGGCCGATGGCATCACCCCGGCGCCCGCGCACTGGGACGAGCACGTGAACTACTACGACCTCCCGCGCGTGCGCACGGGCATCAGCTTCACCCCGCGCATCCTCGCGGCCATGCTCGTGGGCGGCAACGCCATGGGCATCAACTGGGCCGCGAAGTTCGCGCACATCCCCGAGATGGAGGTGCCCGACAACGCGCACAAGCCCGTCGTCACCGGCGAATTCGCGGACTACGGCGGCGAGGTCCTCCTCTCGAAGATCCTCCCGCCCGACATCCTCGGCGACCTCACGGAGACGAAGTCCGTGGACGACGTGCGCGACGGCATGTGGATCCCCGAGGTGCTCGAGGTGGTCACGGGCCGGCTCGTGGCGAACGAGGGCGAAGAGGTGGAGCACATCTACGCCGCCTGCAAGGAGATCATGGAGGACGCGGACACGGTCGTCTTCTACTGGGACGCGCACTACGTGATCCACATGCTCGGCCTCGAACACATCGACGACGGCGAGTTCCACATCGCCTCGCGCTTCTACAATCGCTTCGCCGACGAGGACCCGGTGGGGAGCCTCTTCGCGCTCTTCCTGCTTTCCTTCCTCGGCGCCGAGCACTTCAACCAGGTGGTGGAGACGCTCACCGTCTAGCCCGCGAGCCACGCACGCCAGCGGCCTACCTCGCCCCTCGCCTGCGCGAGGCCGGCGGCGTAGGCCGCCTTCAGCTTGGCGGTGCTCTTCGTCATGTAGCTCACGGGCATCTCGCTCGGGCAGAACTGGTAGGCCACGCCTTGGCGCTCGAGCTCGTCGATCTCGTCGAGCTGGGCGTTGTAGAGCGCGGGGCGCGCGAGGAGCGCCTCGTAGACCTTGGGGTAGGGCGCGTAGCAGAGGCGATAGAGCGCGCGTTTCGCGAGCGTGAGGGGCTTCAGGCGAAAGCCGCGCTCGCGCGTGCGCACGATGAAGAAGCGCTCGAAGCCGTCTGCCTTCGCCGCCTCGAGGCAAACGCCGTGGCTCGTGCCCATGCCGCCATCGATGTAGGCGCGGCCGTCCACGGTGACGGGCGGGGTGAAGACGGGGTAGGAGCACGAGGCCTCGATGCGAAGCATCACCTCCGCGGTGTTCGGCATGTCGCGCTTCGTCCACGCGCGAGTCTCGGCCGTCTTCAGGTCGAGCGCCTCGATCTCGAGGTCGCAGGGGTTCTCGGCGAAGGTCCGCTCGTCGAAGACGAGGTCGGCCACCACTGAGCGCTCGGCCTTCGTGGCCTCTGAGACCGCGATCTCCGAGAGCTCGCCGAAGACGAACTTCGTGTTGAAGAAGCCGTGGCCGGTGAGAAACATCGCGATGCCGCCCGCCTCGGGAAGGCCCGGCGCCTCGCAGAACATGCCGCGGGCGCGCGTGATGTCGCGCGACACGTAGTCCGCCGCGAGCTCGGCGCCCGCGGAGACGCCGTAGGCCTTGGGGAAGTTCAGCCCCTCCTCGAGCAGCACCTCGAGCACGCCCGCCGTATAGGCGTTGCGCATGCCGCCGCCCTCGAAGATGAGGGCCACGTCGCCGGTGTTCGGCGCAAGGTTCTGCTTTACGTTGCTCATGCAGGGGTTCGTACCCCAAGCTTCGGCCCAGACCTGGCCGCACAGAACACTCAAAAGAGGTTCTTTTGCGCCGTTTGGGGGCGGAGGGGATGCACCCGTGGTCTTCGGGTGCGTCACCGCAGCCTCCACACGGCAGGGCGAAAGCACCTTGGCCTGCGCTGCGCAGGCCAAGGTGGGACATTTGCAGGCAGCTCAAGGCTTGCGCCTTGAGCTGCGTATTAGCCCTCCGGATGGACTGCGGTCCAGACGGCCGAAGACCACGGCCATCTGGAACCTTGCCATCCGGTCCAACATATCTGCGCAAGTCCGGATACCACGCGCATCCGAGACCTTGCCATCCTGGGCAACGTATTTGGTGCGGGTTTGGACTACGAGATCTCGTCGGGCTCGATGGCCTCTTCGAGGTCGGCGATCATGTCCTCGGGCTTGGGGGCGGGCTCGGCGAAGAACTCGTTCGCCTCGTTCACGTCCACCGTCACGAGGTCGCCCTCGTGCACCTTGCCGTCGATCACGAGCGAGGCCACGCGATCCACCACCTGGCGCTGGATGAGGCGCTTCAGCGGCCGCGCGCCGAAGACGGGGTCGAGGCCCTCGAGGGCGAGCGCTTCCACGGCGCCGGGCGTGAGGAGGAGCTCGATGCGCTGCGCGTCGAGGCGCTCGCGCACGTCCTTCAGCTGGATGTCCACGATCTTCTCGATGTCGTCGAGCGTGAGCGCGCTGAAGACCACCACGTCGTCGATGCGGTTCAGGAACTCCGGCTTGAACGTGGCGCGCAGGGCCTCGTTGATCTTGTGCTGGAGCTCCTCGGGGTCGCTCACGGCGGCGGCGCTCGCGATGTACTCGCTGCCCACGTTCGAGGTCATGATCACGATCGTGTTCTTGAACGAGACCACGCGGCCCTGGCCGTCGGTGAGGCGACCGTCGTCGAGCACCTGCAGGAGCACGTTGAAGACGTCGGGGTGCGCCTTCTCCATCTCGTCGAGCAGGATCACCGAGTACGGGCGGCGCCGCACGGCCTCGGTGAGCTGGCCGCCCTCGTCGTAGCCCACGTAGCCCGGGGGCGCGCCGATGAGGCGCTGCACGGAGAACTTCTCCATGTACTCGGACATGTCGATGCGGATGAGCGCGCGCTCGTCGTCGAAGAGGCTCTCGGCGAGCGCCTTCGCGAGCTCGGTCTTGCCCACGCCGGTGGGGCCGAGGAAGAAGAAGCTGCCGATCGGGCGGTTCGGGTCGGAGAGCCCCGCGCGGCTGCGGCGCACGGCGGCGGCCACGGCGCGCACGGCCTCGTCCTGCCCCACCACGCGCTCGTGGAGCTCGGCCTCGAGGTTCTTCAGCTTGTCCATCTCGCCCTGCATCATCTTGGTGACGGGGACGCCGGTCCACGCGCTCACGACCTCGGCGATCTCGCCGGAGGTCACCTCCTCGTTCAGCACGCCGCCCTCGGCCTGCTTCTCGGAGAGCGCCTGCTCGGCGGCCTCATACTCGCCCTCGAGGGTGGGGATGGTGCCGTAGCGGAGCTCCGAGGCGCGCGCGAGGTCGCCGTCGCGCGTGGCGCGCTCCTCCTCGCCCCTCGCCTCGTCGATCTGCCGCTTGAGGTCCTGCACGCGGTCGATCGCGCCCTTCTCGTTCTGCCAGGCGGCCTTCATGCCGTCGAGCTTCTCGCGCACGGTCGCGATCTCCTGTCGCAGGGTCTCGAGGCGCTCCTTGGAGGCCTCGTCCTCCTCCTTCATGAGGGCCTGTTCCTCGATCTGCAGCTGCGTGAGCTGGCGGTCGACGGCGTCGATCTCCACCGGCATGGAATCGAGCTCCATGCGCAGGCGGCTCGCCGCCTCGTCCACGAGGTCGATGGCCTTGTCGGGCAGGAAGCGGTCGGAGATGTAGCGGTTCGAGAGGTCGGCCGCGGCCACGAGCGCGGAGTCGGTGATGCGCACGCCGTGGTGCATCTCGTACTTCTCCTTCAGGCCGCGAAGGATGGAGATGGTGTCCTCCACGCCGGGCTCGGAGACGAGCACCGTCTGGAAGCGCCTCGCGAGCGCCGCGTCCTTCTCCACGTGCTTGCGGTATTCGTCGAGCGTCGTGGCGCCGATGGCACGAAGCTCGCCGCGCGCGAGCGCGGGCTTCAAGATGTTGCCCGCGTCCATGGAGCCCTCCGCCGCGCCGGCGCCCACGATGGTGTGGAGCTCGTCGATGAAGAGGATCACCTGGCCGTTCGAGGCCTGGACCTCCTTCACCACGCTCTTCAGTCGCTCCTCGAATTCCCCGCGATACTTCGCGCCGGCCACGAGGGCGCTCATGTCGAGCTCGACGAGGTCCTTGTCCTTCAAGGTCGACGGCACGTCGCCCGAGACGATGCGCTGCGCGAGGCCCTCGACGATGGCGGTCTTGCCGACGCCGGGCTCGCCGATGAGCACGGGGTTGTTCTTCGTGCGACGGCTGAGCACCTGGATGGTGCGGCGGATCTCCTCCACGCGCCCGATCACCGGGTCGAGCTTGCCCTCGCGGGCGAGCTCGGTGACGTTTCGGCCATAGCGCTCGAGCGCCTCGAATTCCGGGCGCGCGTCCTGCTCCGTCACGCGAGAATCGCCGCGGAGCGCCTCGTAGGCCTCCTCCACGCGCTTGGACGTGACGCCGGCCGTCGTGAGGATGCTTCCCGCCGCGCCCTTGTCGTTCGCGAGGGCGATGAGCAGGTGCTCGGTGGTCACGTAGGAATCGCCCATGCGGCTCGCGATCTTCTCGGCGTCCTCGAGGACCTTCACGAGGTCGCGACCCATGCCCATCTGCGAGATGCCACCGCCGGTGACCTTCGGCACGCGCGCGATGGCGCCCTCGACCTCGCTCTCGAGCTGGCGAGGGTTCACGCCGATGCGCTCGATGATGGATGCGATGTTGCGGTCCCCGGAATCGAGGAGCGCCTTCAGGAGGTGGATGGATTCCGCCTGGCTGGCATCCGCGTCAGCCGCGATGCCGATGGCCGCCTGGAGGGCCTCTTGGGCGGTGACGGCCAACTTGTCAATTCTCATGGATGCCTCCGTATGAGGTTCGAGTTTCGTTTCGGTTTCGCATGCGGCGAAGCGCGCGCGTGGCTAGCTGCGCGCGCCGTCGCCCGATCCCTCGCTGAGAAGCCCGCGAAGGATCTCCGCCGGGCTCTTGCCGTCGTAGGGCGCGAGCTCGGTGATGGTGAGGCGGCTCTTGAGCTCGTGCATCTCGCGAGTCATGTCGCGAAGCTGGGCGCGGAGCCTATCGATCTCGATCTCCGCCTCCTCGGCCTGCTCGGCCATGTCGAGGATGCGCACGACGCCCGCGAGGTTGATGCCCTCGCTCGTGAGCTGGCCGATGAGGTTCAGGCGATCGATATCGGCCTGCGAGTAGAGCCGGGTGTTTCCGCGTGAGCGCCCGGGCTGCACGAGCCCCTTCGCCTCGTAGACGCGAAGGGTCTGCGGGTGCATGCCCGTGAGCTGCGCGGCGACGCTGATCATGTAGAGCGGGCGGTGGCGCCGGTTGGCTCCGTTGCCATCGCTCGGCTCTGGAACCTGAGGGTTCATGGACGTTCCTTTCGCTCGGCGAGCTCGCCTTCCTCGGCGCCCGCCTTAGATGAGGCGCTCCGCCCTACGCCTGTCGTGCCTTTGCCCAGAAGTCCTCGCGCCACGCGATGGCGTCCGCGTCGCGCGCGGCTTCCAACGCCTCCCGCTCTTCCCTGGAGAGCTCCTCGGGAACCTCGATGCGCACCGTCACGAGGAGGGCGCCGTTCTGGCCCTTCCTCTTCACGTTTGGCGCGCCGAGGTCCTTGAAGCGGAAGGTCTTGCCCTCCTGCGTGCCGGCCGGCACGCGCAGGCGCACCGTCTGGCCCCTCGGGGTGGGGATCTCCACCGTGGCGCCGAGTGCGGCCTCGTAGATGGAGATCGGCAGGTCCATGCGCACGTCCGCTCCGTCGCGCGAGAAGATCGGGTGCTCGGCCACGTGCGTGGTGATCACGAGGTCGCCGCGCTCGCCGCCGTTCGCGCCGTACTCGCCGCGCTTCTTGTAGCGGAGCTTTCCGCCCTCGACGGCCCCTGCGGGGATCTTCACCGTGAGCGACTGCTCGTCGCCCGTGGAGGGGATGCGGTAGGTGATCTTTCGCTGGACGCCCTCGAGCGCCTCGGAGAAGGACACCTCGATGGACAGCGTGAGGTCGCCGCCCTTCGCGGGTCGTGCGGAGCGCCCCTGGCCGCCGAAGATGCTCGAGAAGTCGAAGCCGGAGAATCCGCCGCCCTCTGCCGCTTGCGCGCCGCCGGAAAAGCCGGAGAAGATGTCTGCCCAATCGCCGGCGTTCACCGTCGTGGTGTAGGCGCGCCCACGGCCGCCGTTTCCGCCGAAGTCGGCCCCCGGGATGCCGCCGAACATGAGGATCTGGTCGTACTCTTTGCGTTTCTCGGGGTCGGAGAGGGTATCGTAGGCCTCGGAGATCTCCTTGAACTTCTCCTCGTCGCCGCCCGCGTCGGGGTGGTGCTTCTGCGCGAGCTTGCGGAAGGCCTTCTTGATCTCGTCTTCGGAGGCGTCACGCTTGACGCCGAGGACGTCGTAGAAGTTCTTCGTTGCCATGGCGCTGGATGCCTCCTCTCAGTGGTTCGTCGTTTCTGGGTCTTTTGGGTTCTGGTGCGTTAGTCGTGCGTTTCCTGGGGGCGGGTGGGGCCTCCCACGGACACCTGCACCATGGCCGGGCGAATGACCTTGCCGCCCATGGCGTAGCCGAGGCGAAGGACCGCCGTCACGGTGTCCGCGTAGGCCTCGGAATCCTCGAGCGTGCCCACCGCCTGGCTCTCGAGCGCATCGAACGGCTCGCCGAGGGGATCGATCACGCGCACGCCGTTCTTCTCGAAGACGGAGAGGATCTTCGCGCGCACCGCGGAGACGCCCTGCGCAAGGGCTTGGGCCGCCTCGCTCTCGCCGTGTTCGGCGTGCTCGATCGCACGCTCGAGGTCGTCCACGGCGGGCAGGAGCGCTTCGATCACGCTCTCGGCCGCGCGCTCCCGCTCGGCAACGCGCTCTTGCGCGGTGCGCTTGCGGAAGTTATCCCAGTCGGCCTGGAGGCGCTGGTAGCGGGCCTCGGCCTCGTCGGCCCTCGCCTGCGCGGAGAGGGCCTCGTCCTGCGTTTCGGCGAGCTCGGCGAGGAGGCGATCGCGCTCCTCCTTGAGCTTTCCCGCGTCCTTCTTGATATCGTCGGCCGCGGCTTGCTCGCCCGCGCGGATGGCGGCTTCCACGAGCTCGGGATCGAGGTCCTCGGGCAGCTCCACCTCGTTCGGCTCCACGCCTTCCTCGAGGGGCTCTTCGCCCTCGGTGCCCGGATCGTTTCGAAAGTTCTTCTTCATGTTGGCTCCTCAGGGGGTACCCCGGGGGACGCAACGCATCCCCCGGGGCGAGAGAGAGGACGTTGGGAGGGGACTACTTGTCGTCGTCGACGACCTCGTAGTCGGCATCCACCACGTCGTCATCGCCGGAGCCCGGCTGCGACGCGTTGTCGTTCTGGACGTTGGAGTACACGACCTCGGCGAGGCGGTGACCAACCTGCTGCAGCTTCTCGGAAGCGGCGCGGATGGCGTCCACGTCGTTGCCCTCGAGGGCCTGCTTCGCCTCCGCCACGGCGGCGTCGGCCTCGGCCTTCATGTCCGCGGGAACCTTGTCCCCGAGATCGGCCACGGTCTGCTCGGTGGAGTAGGCGAGGCTGTCGAGCTGGTTCTTGGCCTCGACCTGCTCCTGGCGGCGCTTGTCCTCCTCGGCGTTGGCCTCGGCGTCCTTGACCATGCGATCGACTTCGTCATCGGAGAGCGCGGTGGAGCCGGAGATGGTGATCTGCTGCTCCTTGCCGGTGCCGAGGTCCTTTGCGGAGACCTTCACGATGCCGTTCGCGTCGATGTCGAAGGTCACTTGGATCTGCGGCACGCCACGCATGGCGGCCGGGATGCCGGTGAGCTGGAAGCGCCCGAGGCTCTTGTTGTCGGCGGCCATGTTGCGCTCGCCCTGCAGGACGTTGATCTCCACGGAGGTCTGGTTGTCGGCCGCGGTCGAGTAGATCTCGGTCTTGCTCGTGGGGATCGTGGTGTTGCGGTCGATCATGCGGGTCATCACGCCGCCGAGCGTCTCCACGCCAAGCGAAAGCGGGGTGACGTCGAGCAGGAGGATCCCCGAGACGTCGCCGGTGAGCACGCCGGCCTGCACGGCGGCGCCGTCGGCCACGACCTCGTCCGGGTTCACGCCCATGTTCGGCTGCTTGCCGGTGATGGTCTTCACGAGCTCCTG
>CANPVI010000024.1 GCA_947581665.1 uncultured Atopobiaceae bacterium
AAAGAACCGTCCCTAGTGTCTCCTCCGCCGGCATACGAAAACGACCCGGCGAGGCCGGGTCGTTCATGTGTGCTGGCGGAGGAGGGGGGATTCGACGCGGAAATGCTTCGCATTTCCGCTGAGCTCCGGGCCTTCGGCCCTTCGCTCCTTGACGAGCCACAAGGGCTCGTCAAGGTGCGCACAACCCATCACTTGAGTCAGTGGTTGTGCGCTCTCAACAGTCCACTGGACTGTTGAGCCTCTCGGGTTCGAATCCCCCTCCTCCGTCGGCATACGAAAACGACCCGGCGAGGCCGGGTCGTTCATGTGTGCTGGCGGAGGAGGGGGGATTCGAACCCCCGTGACGCGAAAGGCGCCAAACGGTTTTCGAGACCGCCGCATTCAACCGCTCTGCCACCCCTCCGGGGGTAATGCGCGGCGCCCCCAGCCGGGGACGCCGCGTGATGAGCTGGCGGAGAGTCAGGGATTTGAACCCTGGAGACGCTTGAGGCGCCTACACGATTTCCAGTCGTGCTCCTTCGACCACTCGGACAACTCTCCATAAGCGCGGAACGAGTATACCCTACTCTCAGCGCAACGACCCCAAATCCACATCAAGCTCGGGAGCGGGCATGGAAGAGCTGCTGAAACACATCTTCACCACCATGGAGCCCACGAACACCGACCTCGTCATGCCGGCGTGGCTCGACATCGCGGCCATCCTCGTGGGCGCCGCGTTCGGCTCGCTTTCTGCGAAGGAGCACAAGCTCGACCTGCTCGGCTCGGTGGCGATGGGCATCATGTGCGGCCTCGGCGGCGGCCTCATCCGCGACATGATCCTGCAGCGTGGTGGCGTCTATATGATCACCTCGCCGATCGCGATCCCGCTCTGCCTCATCGCCACGCTCATCGTGTTCTTCTTCAGCGGGCTCGTGCTGAAGTTCGAGAAGCTCCTTCCGTGGGTGGATATCCTCTCGGTGGTGCTCTTCGCCGCGTCCGGCACGGAGAAGGCGGTGCTCTACTCGCTCTCCATCTTCGCGAGCGTGATGCTCGGCACGATGACGGCGGTGGGCGGCGGCATGCTTCGCGACATGGTGCTCGGCGAGGTGCCGAAGATCTTCCGTCGCGGCAACTTCTACGCGCTCTGCGCGGTGGCCGGCTCGTTTGCCTACTACGTCTGCGTGCACGCGGGCATGGTGAAGGAAACGGCCTGCTTCATCTGCGTCGTCGTGGGCATGGGGCTCTGGTGGCTCTCGAAGAGGTACGACTGGCTCTCGCCGCAGGCCGTGGACCTCTCGCCCATCGTGGTGAAGCCGGTGAAGCGCATCGTGGCCGCCACCCCGGTGGTGCGCGACGTGGCACATGCGGTGGCGAGCGTGGGGCGTGGCATGGAAGCTGCGGGCTCGGACGTGGAGAAGGGCGCGGAGGACGTCGGACGCGGGGTCGCGCACGGGGCCGAGGACGTGGCACACGACACCGAGGACGCGGGCCAGGCGTTGGCGGACGTGGGGCACGCGGCAGCGGACGTGGGGCGTGGCGTGGCCAAGGGCATCACGGCGCACGATCCGGTTTCGAAGTCCCCCGACAAGGACGCGCCGGACGACGCTGCGCGCTAGATTGGTTCGGTACACCACGCGCGAAGGGGGAGCGCCATGTCCGAGCACACCCACGATCATCTGAACAACCAAAACGTGAACGACGAGTGCTTCGTCTGCGGCACGGACAACGTGGCGGGGCTTCACGCGCAGTTCGTCGAAGATCACGAGAACCACGAGCTCATCGGCATCTTCGAGGGCCGCGACGAGCACCAGTCCTACCCCGGCAGGCTCCACGGCGGCATCGCCTCGGCCATCATCGACGAGACCGTGGGGCGCGCGTACCTGGTGGACCATCCGGGGCTCTGGGGCGTGACGGTGAAGCTCGAGACGCGCTACCACAAGCCGACCCCGCTCGGCGAGCCGCTCTATTGCCACGCCCACATCACGCGCGATTCGCGGCGCCTCTTCGAGGGTGAGGGCGCGATCGAGACGGCCGACGGCACCGTGTGCGTGACGGGCAAGGCCACCTACTACATCGCGCCGGTGGAAAAGATCGTCTCCGAGATGGGCGGCGAGGGCGGCTACGTGTGGGAGCCCGACCCGCGCGAGATCCCGGAGATCCCCGAGGCATAGTTCCCCGTTCGTATGGGAGCAAAGCCGGGTTTTCGGTGCGAAGGCGCATCGAAAACCCGGCTTTGCCGCCTTAGCGGATGGCGAGGGGACGCGAAGATAGAGCGCGCCGCCCACGGGGGATAAACCTTCGCATGGAGACACCGCACGCTCGCGTCCATCGCGGGCCACCAAGCGAAAGGAACCACCATGAGCATCGAGGAAAGCCCGCGTCATCTTGCCCACGAGGAGCGTCGTGAGGTGCGCCACGACGAGCGCGAGGCCCTTCGCGAGGAGCGCAAGGTCGCCCACGTGGAGCACGCGCAGGAGCGCGAGGCGGCCCACGCCGCCCGCAAGGGCGAGCGCGAGGATCGCCGCATCGAGCGCCACGACGAGCACGAGGTGCGCCGCGAGGAGCGCGAGCTCGCCCACGACGATCGCGTCGAGGCGCGCGAGCTGCATCGCGAGGGCCGTCGCGAGGAGCACATCGAGAACGTCATCGACCGCAAGGTGCGCGAGGCCGCCGAGGTGGAGGACTACGCGCGTCGCAAGGTCGCAAAGATCGAGGATGACGCCGCGCTCAAGGCCGCGCGCATCGAGGATCGCGCCGACGAGATCGCCGCGAAGCTCATAGACGACGCCTACGAGGAGGCCGACAAGCTCTAGCCGCCGCCGAGGCGAGTGCGGCACGCAGGGGGCCGCGTCCTACAATGGCGCCGATGCGGCCCGCGCGTTCCCGCTCGCTTGGCAGAAGGAGTGGCCCATGATGGACACCACGTTCTACGACGGCAGCTACCTCTCGCGCTCATGGCGCATGCTCACGCAGGATAAAGGCTGGTACAAGCCCATCCTCGTGCTTGCGCTCGTGACGTTCGTGCCGATCGTGGGGTTGCTGGGCACGCTCGGCTACTATCTCGGCTGGGCGCGCCTCACTGCGTGGGGGATCGATTCCGCCCCCAAGCAGCGCAAGGTGGATGTGGGCGCCTGCATCGTGGGCGGCTGGAAGGGCTTCGTGGTGGAGCTCGTCTGGGGGATCGTGGGCGGCATCATCGCCGGCTTCGTCGTCGCGCTCAGCGGCGCGTGGCTCCTCTGGCTCGTGTGGTTCGGCATCGCGCTCTATTCGATCGTCCTCGACGTGGCGGTCGTGCGCTCGGCCATCTACCAGCACATCGGGCCGGGCTTCGGGCTCTCGCAGATCTTCGACATGTGCGGGCGCGACTTCGGCGGGATCATGAAGATCTTCCTGATCCTTCTTTTGCGCGTGGCGGTGACCTTCGCCTTCACGCTCGTGATCCTTCTCATCGTATCGCTCGCGCTCGCCGGACCCCTCGCGCAGGTGGGGACGCTCTACTACTACTCCGGCAACTCCGACTTCCTGCTCTCGAACGGCGTCTCGCTCGTGACGGGGATCATCAGCTGGCTGGGGCCGCTCGTGGTGGTGTGCGCCTACCTCGAGAGCCTCATCGGCGCCACGTTCGACCTTTTGATCTTCAACTCCGTGGCGCTCTGGATGCGCCAGTTCAACGTCCCCGCGTGGGGCGGCCCCGCAGACCCCGTGCCGCCGAGCATCCCCTCCACGCCCATGCCCATCCCCGGTGCGTGGGCCGGCCCCACCGGCCCCACCAATCCCACCACGTGGGCAAACCCGCCACAGGCCCATGGCTCTGATCCCTGGAAAGGAGCGAGTCCCATGAACACCCCGCAAACTCCCTCCACCCCTCCCGAGCGCAACGTCGCCCCAGCCCAAGGGCCCGCTGGCACCCCGCAGCCGGGTGAGGCGGCACCTTCCTCGCCGGAATACGTGGGCGAGCCCGTCGTGCCTCCCACCCCCGAGGACCTCTACGACGACGCCACGAAGTCCACGACCAAGTGGACCGACGTCGTGAGCCCCACCCCCGATGCCACCTTCCACATGGCCTGGCCTGCGGACGGCGCCACCAAAGAGCCCGAGCGCACGGACGAGCACGGCGTGCGCCCGCCTTCGGCGCCCGAGCTCTACACCGAGGTCGCCGGTGGCGTGGCGCGCACCTGGCCCGACATCGACCTCCAAACCCAAGACGCGGTCTCGCAGCTGGACACGCCCGAGATGGCGGACGCGGTGAACGAGGACATCGACGACGCGGCGCGCGAGCTCGGTGTCGAGCCGCCCGCGCCCGAGGTGGCGGCGGTGCGTCCGCACGAGGCACCCGCGGTGGAGGTTCCGCAGACCCCCGTCACGCCGCCCGAGCCCAAGGATCTCTACGGCACGGCCACCGCGGCCACGACTCGCTGGACCGAGGTCGTCACACCGCCCGAGCCCGGCACGGGCCATCTCGGCGCGCCGAAGATTGTGGAAAGCGTGAAGTTCCCAGACGACGTGGAATCGGAATCCGAGGCAGAGCCCGGCGAGCGGGAAATCTACGGTCAGGTGACCGCCGAGGTGGCGAAGACTTGGCCCGACATCGACCTTCGCTCCGAGGACGCCGTGGCCTCGATCGATTCTCCCGAGGTCAAGGAGGCCGTGGACGAAGCCATCGCCGAGCAGGGGGGCGATGATGACGGCGAGCACGTCGACCATTTGATCTAGTTTTCCGCCCCGCGCGAGCCGTCGCGCGGGGCGCGTTTGTTGGACGGTGGCCAGTTCGGCGTGGGTCCCCGGCCAGCTCGACAGCTGATTCTTGCAAGGTGCGCCCCCTACGCTTCCATCAACCGGATTCCGCGTGATGGACGAAGGGGGCGCGTTCCTTGTGCTAGGATGGCCGTCTTGACCTTCTGCCTCGGGCACACCTTCATGTCCCGGGGCCATTAAGCCCAGAGGAGGTGAACGTTGTGAAGGCTTATGAACTGCTGTTCATACTCGATCCCACCCTCACAGACGAGAATCGCGCGGCCACCATGGCGCGCATCGACGCCGCCATCACCGGTGTGGGCGGCAAGGTGGAGGACGTGGACGAGTGGGGCCGGCGTAAGCTCGCCTATGAGATCGACCATCTCCAGGAAGGCGACTACACCCTCATCAAGTTCCAAGCGGATCCGGACCAGATTGCAGAGCTCGAGCGCATCCTGCGCATCACGGATGCGGTCAAGCGGTCCATGATCACCCGACAGGCCGCCTAGCCGGGTGCTTGTACGCGAGGCCGAATGCCTCGCAAGAGAGAGGTGTACGCATGAGCATCAACCGCGTCCTGATCACCGGCAATCTCACCCGTGATCCCCAGCTTCGCATGACCACCAACGGCACCCGCGTGATGAACTTCGGGGTGGCCGTGAACGATCGTCGCCGCAACCAGCAGACTGGTGAGTGGGAGGACTTCCCGAACTTCATCGACTGCGTGCTCTTCGGCCAGCGCGCCGATTCGCTCTCGCGCTTCCTCGCGAAGGGCACGAGGGTCGCGATCGAGGGCAAGCTGCGCTACAGCACCTGGGAGTCCCAGGAGGGCCAGCGTCGCTCGAAGATCGAGGTGGTCGTGGATGACCTCGACTTCCTCTCCCCCCGCCGAAACGACGGCGGCCAGGGCCGAGGCGGGTATCAAGGCGGCCAGGGCTACCAGCCCAACCAAGGCTACCAAGGCGGTCAGGGCTACGGCGCGCAAAACCGCGGCTATGGGAGCGATGGCTCCGGCTACGGTTCCGCGCCCAGCTATTCGGTGCCAGCGCCCGCGGGCGACGGCGCCGACGACGGAATGTCGGCAGGCTCTTCCCCGGCGGCGCCCCTGCCGCCCGAGGGAGCGGTCTACGACGAGGACATCCCCTTCTAAGGAAGCAGCATGCCACGTAAAGTTCGCTCGAAGACCTCTGGGGACTACCAGAGGCAGCCGCGCCGCAAGGTGTGCCAGTTTTGCCGCGACGGCGTGAAGGAAATCGATTACAAGGACACGCAACTCCTGCGCAAGTACGTCACGGACCGCGGCAAGATCAAGCCGCGCCGCGTGACCGGCGCGTGCCGCCAGCACCAGAACATGATCCAGAACGCCATCAAGCGCGCTCGCACGATGGCCCTCATGCCCTACGCCGTGCCCGTGGTCACCAATCGTGGCGCCCGGAGGCGCGACTAACCGAAGGAGCCGTACATGAACGTAATCCTGTTGACTGAGCTCCGCGGTAAGGGCGGCGAGGGCGACGTGATCGACGTGGCCCAGGGCTACGCCGAGAACTACCTCTTCCGCAAGGGCATCGCGCAGCCCGCCACCGAAGGCAACCTGAAGCAGCTCGAGGAGCGCCGCCACAACATCCAGAAGCGCGAGATCCGTCGCGTGGAGGACGCCGAGGCCGTGCGCGACATCCTCGAGGGCAAGCTCATCACCATCGAAGACGTGCGCGTGGGCGAGGAGGGCCAGCTCTACGGCTCGGTGACCTCCACCATGATCGCGGACGCCATCGCGAGCCAGCTGAAGGTGACGATCGATCGCCGCCGCGTGGAGCTCAACGCCCCCATCAAGCAGGCCGGCCTGCACGTGGTGGACGTGAACCTCTACCGCGACATCTCCGCCTCGCTGAACGTGCAGGTGAGCAAGCCCGAGGACCTTCCCGCGGCCGATGAGGTCGCAGAGGAGGGCGCCGAGCTCGCCACCGAGGCCGACCTCGAGGGCGCCCAGCTTGCCGAGGACGCGCACGATCTCGAGGTCGCCGAGAAGGAGGCCGCCGAAGCCGCGGAGGCGTAAGGGCCCAAGCGCCCCGGGGCGGTCCAACGGTCCGATCTCGGGTTGCATTCTCGGAAAGGGCACTTTCGACATACCCAATCCCGCGCGCGGGCTCGAGAATATGCCGAAGTACCTGCGAAACCACAACGAAAGACCGTTCGTCAAGCGAGACGGACGGTCTTTTTATTCATCGATGCCGATTGAACTGTGCCGTTGAGCTGCGGTTTTGTGAGATCGAAAATCAATCAAACGGTGTAAGCCCATGTAAATGGGCGTGTGAGAAATTTCGTGATGCTTCTGTGAACGATGTACAAAACTCACGTCCAAAATTCGCGAAAATTTGTAGAAAACGTCGAAAAGTGTCGTTTCGCGGGAAGGCGCGAAGGGACTTTGCACATCGCGGAGTCGAGAGCCGCGAGGTGCCAAAAGTGCGCTCATTCTTGTTGGGTTTGGGGGCTACCATCCATTCTCACGTGTCGGAGCGAGTGGAGTGCGCATGCCCGAGTTTGCGGAAAAGCCACGTCTGAGCGAGGTGCCCTCGAGCGCCGCGCGCCGAGGCCTCGTGCTGAACAGCGGCCAGGCGCCGGATCTCATCCTTCCCCACGACGCCAAGGCGGAGAGCTCCGTGCTCGCCGCCATGATCACCTCCGACGACGTCCTCAGGGATTGCTTGATCGACCTCAAGAAGGAGGACTTCTACCTCGAGCGGAACCGCATCGTCTTCGACGCCCTGCACACACTCTTCAACAAGAGCTACCCCACGGATCCCATCTCCATCGTGAGCCACCTGCGCAGCCAGGGCACGCTCGAGCGCGCGGGCGGCGCGTCCTACGTGAACGACCTCGCCAACCAGCTCTTCTCGCTCGTGTCGTGGAAGCACCACGCCGAGCTCGTGAAGCGCGACAGCCTCCTGCGCTCGATGATGGTCGCCGCGGCGAACATCACCGCTCTCGCGGCGGACGCCCCGGAGGACCCCAAGGAGGTCGTGGATGCCGCGGAGGAGCTCCTCTACAAGGCCACCGAGGGCAACGTGGGCAACGCCACGATCCCCATCGGCGAGGCCATGGTCGCGCTCTACAACGACATCCAGGTGCGAAAGGAGATGGGCAGCCAGCTCCTCGGCATCACCACCGGCTACGAGCGCCTCGATGAGACCCTCATGGGCCTTCGCCCGGGCCAGCTCATCGTCGTGGGCGCGCGCCCGGCCGTGGGCAAGACCTCCTTCGCGCTGAACCTCGCCGTCGAGGCCGCAAACCCGGATAAGCCCGACGCCCAAGCTTCCGTCCTCATCTTCTCCCTCGAGATGAGCTCGATGGAAATCGCCCAGCGCCTGCTCTCGAGCACGTCGAACGTGAGCCACTCGGCCATCGCCAAGGGCCACATCTCCGCGTCGGAGTGGCCGGTCATCACCTCCGCGAGCCAGCACCTCTCGCGCCTCGACATCGCCATCGACGACACCCCGGGCACGAGCGTCACGGAGATCCGCGCGAAGGCGCGTCGCCACTTCCACGGCAAGGAGCGCGGGCTCATCATCGTGGACTACCTGCAGCTCCTGTCCTCGGGCAGGCGCTACTCCGACAACCGCGCCACCGAGGTGGCCGAGATGAGCCGCGGCCTCAAGATCATGGCGAAGGATCTCGGCGTGCCGGTGATCGCCCTCTCGCAGCTGAACCGCCAATCCACCAACGCCGCGCCGCGCCGCCCCCAGCTCTACGACCTGCGCGAGAGCGGCGCCATCGAGCAGGACGCCGACGTCGTCATCCTCATGGACAAATCGAACTCCCCCGAGGAGGCCGAGCGTCCGGATCGCCCGGATAAGAACATGACGGACTTCATCATCGCGAAGAACCGCTCCGGCCCCACGAACATCATCACCATGGGCTTCCTCGATCGCATCACGAAGTTCTTCGAGATCGACCATCGCCACGAGGAATAGCCCTCCCGCAAGCAGGAAAGACCAAGCGGGCATTCCCGGTCCCGGGGAGGCGGATTGATGAAAGGGGCGTTGCGGCGCGTGGGGCGTCACGCCCCGCCGCGATGGCTCTTCTATACTTGGGCGTGTGGGCCGCGCTGGGCGGCGCGGGCCCGCGGCAAACGGATGCAGAGGGCGAGGAGAGAGCCATGGGCGTGACCGTGCTCGTGGGCACCCAGTGGGGTGACGAGGGAAAAGGCAAGGTCACGGACCTCATCTCCGGTGACTTTGACGTCGTGTGCCGCTATCAGGGCGGCGCGAACGCCGGCCACACGGTGATCGTGGGCGATCGGAAATTCGGCCTCCACCAGGTGCCCTCCGGCGTCATGTACCCCGGCGTCGTGCCCGTCATCGGCAACGGCTGCATCGTCGACCCCGAGATCCTCGTGGAGGAGATGGACCTGCTCGAGGCCGACGGAATCTCCTGCGACCTCCTGAAGATCTCCGGCAACGCGCATCTCGTGATGCCCTACCACAAGGACCTCGACGGCGCGAACGAGCGTCGCCTCGGCAAGAACCTCATCGGCACCACGCGTCGCGGCGTGGGTCCCTGCTATGCCGACAAGGCCACGCGGATCGGCCTTCGCGTGCAGGACCTCTTGGACGAGAAGGTCTTCCGCGAGAAGCTCGAGACGGCCCTCGCCGAGAAGAACCCCATCTTGAGCCTCGTCTACGGCCTGCCCACCTACACGGTGGACGAGATCACCGAGCGCTATCGCCCCTACGCGAAGCGCCTCGCGCCCTACATCGTGGAATCCTCGCGCTTCCTGAACGACGCCATCGACGCCGGACAGTCCATCCTCTTCGAGGGCGCGCAGGCCACGATGCTCGACATCGACCACGGCACCTACCCCTTCGTCACGAGCTCCAATTGCACCGCCGGAGGCGCCGTCACCGGTTCGGGCGTGGGCCCCGTGGCCATCGACCGCGTGCTCGGCATCGCGAAGGCCTACCTCACGCGCGTGGGCTCCGGCCCCTTCTTGACGGAGCTTCCGCAGGGAGACGAGATCGGAGAGAAGCTCTGCGAGGTGGGCCACGAGTACGGCGTCACCACCGGGCGCAAGCGCCGTTGCGGCTGGTACGACGCGGTGGTGGTGAACTACGCCGCCCGCGTGAACGGCCTCACCGACCTCGCCATCACCAAGCTCGACGTCCTCGGGTGCCTCGACGAGATCAAGATCTGCGTGGCCTACGAGGCGGACGGCGTGCGCTACACGACCGTGCCCGAGCACCAATCCGTGTTCTACAAGGCCAAGCCGGTCTACCTCACGGTCCCCGGCTGGAAGTGCGACATCAGCGGCTGCCGTACGTTCTTCGACCTCCCGCGCGAGGCGAAGGACTACATCGACCTCATCGAGCAGCTCGCCGGCGTGCGTGTCTCCATCGTGGCCGTGGGTCCCGAGCGCGACCAGACCATCGACCGCCACTGGCGTTGAATGGCGGAGCGGCATGACCCATCCCTTTGCCATCGTCTGCGATAGCTGCGCCGACCTCACCCTTTCGTGGTACGAGGCCAACGACGTGACGGTCGTGCCCTTCAAGCTGCGCTTCAACCAATCCGTCTACGACGACGTCCTCGAGCTCACGCCCGCGGACGCGAACAACCTCCTCACGCTCGGCACGCCGCTCTCGGTGCTCGCGCCCTCCGTGGCGGACTTCCGCGTGTGCTTCCAGCGCCTCGCCGAGGAGGGGGTCGAGCGGGTGGCGTGCGTGTGCGCGTCCTCCGCGCTCACGAGCACCTGCACCTCCGCGCGCCTCGCGGCACAGGCGCTCGGCTCCGAGCCTGCCATCCGCATCGACATCGTCGACACGCGCGCCGTGTCGGTGGGGGAGGGCATGATCGTGTGCGACCTCGTGCGCACGCGCATCGCCGGCCTCGGCTTCGAGGAGGCCCTCGCGCACGCGCGCGAGCTCGCGGAGCACCTCTCCATGCTCATGGTCTCGAGCCCGCAGAACGCCTTCTCGCTCGCGCCTTCCTTCACCTTCGCACAGCGCCTGCGCTCGAGGTTCGACAAGACGCTCGGACGCTGGAACCTCTGGGCGTTCGACGTCGACGGCGCGCCGAGCATGGTGGCGAGCGCGCAGGATCCCGCCCAGCTCGCCGCGCTCGTGGCGAACCTCGTCACGGTGGACTGCGAGCGCGAGGGTTTCATGGTGCACGCGGGCTACCTCACGGGCCTCACGAACGCGGCGCTCGCGCTGCGCGACACGGTGGCCGCGAGGCTCTCCGAGGGCCGCTCGCTCGGCATCGTGCACTCCTCGGGCGTCATGGGGTATCGCGCGGGGCTGGGCGGCTTCGGGCTCGCCTACGTGCCCGAGCGCTACCTCTATCTCCGAGACGACCTGCCCAAGCTCATTCCCGAATCCGTCATCTAGCGCGCGGCCGGGCGCCGCGCTCGCACGACACACCCGCAGTACTCGCGGAAGGGGAGCCATGACCACATCCTCAGCCAGCACGAAGAACGTCCTCGTCCTTGGGTCGGGTGGACGCGAGCACGCGATCCTCGCCAAGCTCGCCGCCTCGCCGAGCATCGGGCGCCTTTGGGCGGCTCCCGGAAACGGCGGCACGGCGCGCATCGCCACTTCGGTGGCGCTTCCCATCGAGGACGGCGCCGCGGTGGCCGCGTTCGCCAGGGAAAACGACATCGACCTCGTGGTCGTGGGCCCCGAGGCGCCGCTCGTGGCGGGCGTGGCCGACGCGTGCCGCGAGGCGGGCATCCCGGTCTTCGGCCCCAGCGCCGCCGCCGCGCGGCTCGAGGGCTCGAAGACCTTCGCGAAGGAGGTCATGGAGGCGGCCGACGTGCCCACCGCGCGCTGGGAGAGCTTCACCGATCCCGAGGAGGCCATCGCCTTCGCGCGGGAGTTCGAGGACGGCTGCGTCGTGAAGGCCGACGGCCTCTGTGGCGGCAAGGGCGTCGTCGTGGCGCAGGACGCAAAGGAGGCCGAGGAGGCCATCCGCGCCTGCTTCGACGGCGCGTTCGGCGAGGCCGGCGCCGTCGTCGTGGTGGAGGAGCGGCTCCGCGGCCCGGAGTGCTCGCTCCTCTCGCTCACGGACGGCACGACGGTCGTGGCGCTCGCCACCTCGCAAGACCACAAGCGCGCCCTCGAGGGCGACCTCGGCCCGAACACGGGCGGCATGGGCGTGTACTCGCCCGTGCCCGTGGCCTCCGAGGCCGACGTGGTGGCGATGGTCGAGGTGAACGAGCGCGTGGTGGCCGAGATGGCGCGCGCCGGCAACCCCTACGTCGGCTGCCTCTACGGCGGGTTCATGCTCACCGAGGACGGCCCGAAGGTCCTCGAGTTCAACTGCCGCTTCGGCGACCCCGAGACCCAGGTCGTGCTGCCGCGCATGGACTGCGATTTCGTGGAGGTGCTCTACGCCTGCGCGACGGGCGCGCTCGATCCGCGGATGATCCACTGGGATAGCGGATGGGCGCTCTCCGTGGTGCTCACGAGTGCGGGCTACCCCGGCTCCTACGAGACGGGCAAGGAGATCACGGGTGTGGAGGACGCCGAGGACTTGGAGGGCGTGACGGTCTTCCACGCGGGCACGAAGCGCGCGGAGACGGGCGAGCTCCTCACCGCGGGCGGCCGCGTGCTGAACGTCACCGCGCAGGCACCGAGCTTCGAAGAGGCGCGTGAGCTCGCGTATCGCGCTGCGGACCTCATCCACTTCGAGGGCAAGGTGCTCAGGAGGGACATCGGCCATCGCGCCATGCGCTCGAAGGAGGCGTGGGACGAGTGAGGCCGCACGATCCCATCCGCGAGGAACCCGTATTCGAATCCGACGCCCACGCGTTCGCGCGTGGCGGCGACGGTGCGCTCGATTCCACCCTCGAGGAGAGGATCGTGGGCGAGCGAAAAAGCCCACGCTCGTGGCGATGGTGAGGATCCTCACCATCG
>CANPVI010000025.1 GCA_947581665.1 uncultured Atopobiaceae bacterium
CGAGGATTGAGCCACCCACCACACGGCGTGCAAGACGAAAGAACCGTCCCTTCTGTCTTGCGTCTGTCTTGCAAGACATGAGGGACGGTTCTTTTGTCTTGGTTACCGCACGCGCGTGCGCACGAGGTGGAGAGCCGTGGCGAGGAGCACGAAGCCGCACGCCGCGAGCGCTACGGGGAGCACGAGGGGCTGGTCGTCGCCGGTCTTGGGGATCGCGGACGTGGGCTCTTTCTGCTCCGTGCTCGCGGTGCTCGGGCTGCTGGGGCTCACGCTGCCCGGGGTGCTGGGGGTCGAGGGGACGCCTGGCTGGTCGGGTTCGCTTGGCGTGTCCGGACCCGACGGCGTGTCGGGAGTATCGGGCGTGCTTGGATCGTCAGGATTATCCGGATCATCTGGCGCAATCGGGCCATCCGGAGGAGTATCGGGGTTGTCCGGATCGTCGGGATCGTCGGGATCGTCGGGATTGTCGGGATCGTCCGGCGCGAGCGGCCCATCCGGCACGCTCGGACCCGGAGGCGTGATCGTGCCCGGGCCCGAAGGCGTCACCGGTGTGGCGTCCTTCGTGTTCACGAAGGTGACGAGCGCCTTAGCCCACGGCGGCACGACTCCCTCCGTATTGCCCGAATCGGTCGTGCGGTAGCCCTCGGGATTTCCCGCGTCCGCCTTCACCGAGTAGTGCGCGCCGCCGCGCACGTTCTCCACCACGACCTCCACATTGCCTATGAGCGTGAGTGCGAAGGACGTGTCGCGCGAGCCGTCGAGGCTGTCGAGGCCGGCGGAAGTGAGCAGCATCGCCGCGGGCGTGCGCGGCTCGACGACCGTGAGGTGGTAGCAGAACACGTCGTTCTGGTTCGCGCCGCTGCCGTTCACCTTGTTCACCACGTGGACCGCGCCGGTGGGCGTGAGGTGGTCGTCGACTTCGTTCGAGGTGACTTTGGGGATACCGGCGGGCGTGGTGCACGTGGCCGTGGCGGTGTTCGTCCACGTCTTGGCCTCGTGGAGCTCGTAGGGGACCTTTGCCTTGAACGACACCGATTTCGAGGCGACAGGCCCGAGCGAATCGATCGTCCAGGTGATGGTGCGGCTCGCGGTGTCGCTCGTGCCGCCATCGGTCACGGACCCTTCCACGAGCGAGAGGTCCTCGGGCACGACGTCCGTGATCTGCACATTCGTGGCCGTGGTCTTCGCATAGGTGTTCGTGGCGGTGATCGTATAGGTGATCTCATCGCCGCCAACGACCGTGTGCTCGGATTGATCGGCCGCTGCGGTGCCGGTGGCATGCGATTTCACAAGTGTGAGGCCCGGGTCTTTGAGACTGGTGTTCGTGAAGGTGAAGCTATGGGCGTCTGAGCCGTTCATGGTTTTCGTGACGCTCACGGTTGTCGCATCACCATCCGTGCGTTGAGTACCCACGCTTGCTCCCGCAGGATCCGATACCGCCACGGAGTAGTCGCCCGTCTTCACCTTCTCTAGCACCGTGTAGTTCGTGTCTTTGGGGATGCCCACGAAGGTAACGGCCTGACCTTCTTTGAGCGAGAACGTGCCCTTGCCAGTGCTGCCGATTGAAATAGTGCTATTGCGAGTAGTGTCGAGATTCACAGAGTCCACGTCCGCTGGGTTGTAGCCCGCTGCGACGCCGCCGCGATAGTTCAGCTGGCTAATGTTCGACACGGCGTCGCCTGTGAGCTGAATTTCAAATTCGAACGTTTGATCTTTCGACGAATTGCGCGGCTCGACGACCTTTTCCAGATAGAGGGATGAGATGGTGTCGGTCACCGCCACCTCGTTGGATTTCACCGCGGGAAGCGCGGTGCCCTCCCCGCTGGTAGGCGAAGCCGTCGCGGTTGCCGAGTTGGGATAGTCGTGCACGTGCTCGACATTCGGCGCCACCGTGGTATAGCCGAGCTCCTTCGATTTGCCGGGTTCTATTTTATTAATGGTCCACGTGATCTTCCCGCCGCTCTTCAGCTGAGATTGCCCCTGCACCTCGGAGGCTTCGGTGAGCTCGTGCGTTATCCCATCTCCATCGATAATCGTTGCGGGAATGAGCAGCATCTTCTTGTGGTCGCCCGAGGTATCCCCCACGGCCTCCGGAACTTGGTTCACGAGCGATACGGAGTAGGCATTGTCCTTCGAGCGGTTGGTGACGGTGATTTGATAATCCACGAAGTTGCCGGCCATTGCGAGAAGCGGGTCGGTGGAGAAGTCGGGCTGGCTTTCGGGGTTGTCTCCCGGGTGCTCGCCGTTGTGAATGCGCTGCTCGATGCGCACGTCGACGTTCTTGAGGGCGTTCGTGAACTCGTACGGGCCGGATACCGTCATCTTGGCGACGGTCGCATTCGGAGGAGCGCCACCAGAAGGCTGCGTGACGTCGTAGTTGCTGCTTTCCTGCTCGTCGATGCTGTATTTCGTGCCGTTTGGCAGGTCGATTGTCGCGGTCTCCCCGTCGGCGAGCTCGATCACGCCCTTGTAGACGCCGTCGTCGAGCGTGAGTGCGAAGGTCCTCTCCTCCGGCTCCAATACATCTTTGGATGTCACCAAGCACGTGACTTTATAATTACTACCGTCGCCGAAGAACTTCGTCTCGTCCCCCAGCGTGCCGGAGGCGTTTTCGCTCGGAAGCGTGAATTCCACATTGAACTTGAACATCTCGCCCGGCGCCGCGTGCCCCTCGACGGTCTTCTTCACCGTCACGCGCCCGAGGTTCGACTCAAACCAAATGGGAATCTCGCCGTTGTTCGTTACGTTTTCCCAATAGAACTCGCCCTCGTGGCCCGTCGAGCCGTTCTTCGTGCCGCTCATGTCGAATTGGTACCACGGGTTCGCCGCGAGGTAGCGGTCGACGGGCGACGTGCTCGTCCCCGCGATTGGCTCGGCGAGCGCGGTGCTCTCGAAGACCACGTTCACGCTCTCCGCGTTCGTATAGACCTCGCGCTTGAGGACGTAGTCCCCCGTCCCGAGCTCAGCGGGCATGGGCTCCGAGCCGGGAACGCCGAAGCGCGTGGTTGCCGTCCCCGCGGTGTCTTTTTCATTAAATGTGACGTAGTAGCTGAATTTCGCGACGCTCGTGTTCCACTTCGCGGTGAGGTAGATCGTGTAGTTCTGCGTGTCAAGGTCATCGCAGGATGCGTAGGCGAATATATCGCTCAGCGACACGAGGTCGTTTGGCTGAAGGGGGTTTTCGACCGTGCCCTTCTTAACGCCGGGAATGGGCTTGCCCTGGCCATCCGTCACGACCCAGCCCTCGAAGGAAATCGGCCGCTCGTCCGGCGCCGAGGGAGACTGGCCGGCCACCGCCACCTGGTCGCTCGCGATGGAGCCGCTATACGAGCCCGCGGCCGAGCCCATGGAATAGCTCTTGCCACGGTTCGTGTCGGTGTGCGAGGTCGCAGCGGTCTCCGCGCCGTTCTCATCAAGCACCCGGAAGGTCGGCATGCCGCTCACGTCCACGCCCGACGGGAAGTTCGGGTTCAGCGCCGTGGCATCGGCGCCATCGAGATAGGAGATTTGGTACTGCATTGCCTGTGCCTCGATGGAAAGATAGCCGATGTGGCTCACCGTGCTCTGGCCGCTCGTGCCCGTGTAGGGATCGCTCAACGTGATGTAGTACCAGCCTGCGCTATCGGGGCCTTGGATGTTGCCTTTTTCGGCGCTGAAGGTGTTGGCCGCCGTCGGCCCGGTTGCGTGCTCCTCGACATAGGAAACCGTCGGATTGTCGGCAGTGCCGTAGACCTTGCCGCCGGTCCAGTTGTAGCCCGGACTCAGCTTGAAACGGACGTTCCCGTGGGGCGTCGTGGGTTCGTCACTCGTGGAGTACTGCTCCCCCGAGCTATCACTCACCGTCGAATAATTGAAACCATAGGTATTATTGTCCCCCGCGGCGCGCGCCGAGGTGGCCTGCGATGCCTCGCACCATGCATAGCCACTGTCGGCATTGGAGTCGCTGCCCTGAGCTTTGCGATACCACTCACAATCCACACCGTAGAGCTTCGCGATATTAACTTCGCGATAATTGTTGTTGGTTGCGCTCACGAAAGTGCCGTGGTCGAACACTATGTCGCGCGCTGCGTTCTTCACCTCGATGGTGTACTTGCGCTGGCGCACGTTCGCAACGGTTCCCCCGTTCAAACCATCGACCTCAGTAGTACCGATGAGATACGGCTCGACCGTGATCGTGACTTCCGACCCCATGGGAAGCGTGGTCGTCGCCTTCACCTGATTGGCAGCTTGATCCCCCTTGGTGTAGTTTCCTTTGAGGTCAATGAGCGTTGCGGGGTCCGGAAGATAGGGAACATTCAAGCTCGCGCCATTGAGCGAGAGGGATCGCATTTCGTAATGCGTCGACTGGCCATTGTTGCGCAAGATGAGCGTGATGGTGCAATCGAACGTGCTTTTGTTTGTCGCGTTCGCGGTGAGATTCACAGAATCGGTATTGGTAAATTCTTCAAAACTATCGATGCTTAGCGTCATTGGGTTGAAGTTAAACCATTTCGTCTTATTCACCGAGTTGCCCGAGCTCGCGGCTCCGAGATAGTCGAGATGGAAGTTGTAATCGGAAGCTGGACGCTGTTCGAGGACCACGCAGACCGTTTCATTAGCAAGAATCTCGCCGGGATTTCCCGACTTGTACGTGCCATTCAACGAATAAAAACCTGGATGACCGGCGGCTTCCTTGTCTACCACGGCACCGCCGTTATTACCGGATACCGCTGTCCATTCCACATCCTCGCCGAGCGCATAGTTACCATAACCCGTTTACTGCGGGAACTTTTCCTCTCCCGCAGTGGGATTGTTTTCTTGGAAGCTATCGGTCGGCGCCATGGCCATGTACACGCGGCCGTAGTAGCCCGCGGGTACCGTCACGTCGACGGTCAGCCACTGGTTCACGGTCTCGGCGGGGCGCTGGAGCCCGAAGATATCGGCGAGCTTCTGCGTGCTTGTTATGTAGCCCCCGTCGGCCTGCTTCTCCAGCACCTTGTACGTGATGGGATATTCCTGCATCACGTAATTCACTTGGATTTTCTCGCCCGGCGCAAGCACGGTGCTCGTCATGTTCGACAGATCGGCGCTCGGCGACCAGTACACGTACTTCGATTCCTCGTCGCCTTCCGTCTTCACGGACACGTTGCCGAGCCTCGCCACCTCACTCCCGTTGATGGTGAGGCTGCCGATCTTGTAATTCGCGATTTGCGGATATGCCTTCAGCGCCTCTTCGTTCTGGACGCCAGACGTGGCCCCCGTCCAACTCCCGCACATCTTCGCCCACTCGTCATCGGTGATGGGCTCGGTCGCGAGCCTACCGCCCTCCTTCACGACCACCTTCGTGGCCGTGAAGTGGCCCTTCGAGACGGTGCCACCCGTGAGCTGCATCGGCGCGAGGTCGTTCAGCCGCGCGAGGGTGAGCGTGCCGGTGGCGGCGAGGGTTTCGATCTCCGAGGCGCTCGGAAGCTCGGCTTCCTCGCCCTCAGTGGTACCCTTGGAGCTTCCCTCAGGAGTGTTTACTGGAGCGTTGACACCCTCATCCTCCGCTTGAGACTCACCTTCAATCTCGCCTTCAGGGTGAGGGGCACCTTCAGCGGATCCGTCGTTCAGATTCGTGCCGGGTGCTGCGGTTTCGTCACCTTGTTCGGACTCGTGACCCCCCCCCACCGCAATTTCTTCGACGCCCGGGGTCGGCTCCGCTTCGGTCCCGTCCGCATCCACGGGCGCGACGCCATCCTCGCCCCCGGTGGAAGCAGGTTCCATAGCCGCCTCGATGGGCTCCGCGCTCACGATCGGCAGCGGCTCCACGTCGCCGACGGACGCGCGCACGAGCGGTGCGCCAAGCAAAAACGCCGTCGTAGCCGCCAGCAGAGCGAAGGCGACTTTCTCGAGCCTCTTCGCCATGGAACCCTCCTTTTTGGAAAGCGAGGGCACCGGAAACCCACCGGAGTCCGCACAATCCCGAGCAGTCAACGTGAAACCGCACGAAACCGTTCGCGCTCTGTGTGTTCGGACTATAGGGAATGACGCGCGCAATGGGCCTTTCAGGTACGCGAACGTGCAGCTCCATGCACGAATTGTCGAGGATTCGTGGCGGATTCGCGGAGTCCTTCACACCCTCCCCGCCCGCTGTGCGGGAAGCCGCCCGTCCCTGTGCGCCACCCGCGTGCCGCATGCCCCCACGCTCCTTGCATAGGAGGAATTCCCGTGACGCCCGCGCGTTCGGGACGAGGCTTCGTGGCGAAAGAGGCATGGATTGTTACACTTGGATGAACTGGCTATCGCGAGCGTGAGGGGGCAACGTGGGCGACGTGCGGGTGCTTGAGGTGAAGCGGAGCGTGTTTGCCGAGAACGATCGCCGTGCGGACGCCCTTCGGGCCGAGCTCAAGGCGCGTGGCACCTTCCTCCTGAACCTCATGAGCTCGCCGGGCTCCGGCAAGACGACCACCCTCGCCGCCACGTTCAAGGCGCTCCGCGGCCGCCTCGCCATGGCCGTCATGGAGGCTGACATCGATTCCGACGTGGACGCGCGCGCGATGGATGCGCTCGGTGTCCCCGCGATCCAGCTCCACACCGGCGGCATGTGCCACCTCGACGCGGACATGACGGCCCAGGGGCTCGAGGGCCTCGAGGCGCTCGCCACCCCGGACACCCCGATTGACCTCGCGATTCTCGAGAACGTGGGCAACCTCGTGTGCCCCGCGGAGTTCGACACGGGCGCCTCGGCGAACGCGATGATCCTGAGCGTCCCCGAGGGCGACGACAAGGCGCTGAAGTACCCCCTCATGTTCGAGGTCTCGGACGTCGTGCTCATCAACAAGATCGACGTCCTGCCCTATTTCGATTTCGACCTCGAGTGCTGCCGCGAGCGGATCCTCATGCGCAACCCGAAGGCGACGATCTTCCCCATCTGCGCGAAGACGGGGGAGGGCATCGAGCCATGGGCCGACTGGCTCGTGGACGCGGTGCGCGCCTGGCAAAGCTAACCCCGCGCACCACCCATACGACCGCAAGACAGTGGGGACGGACCTTTTGTCTTGCGCGCACGACGGCACGACTGTGCGACCGCAAGACAAAAAGGTCCGTCCCCACTGTCTCGCACGACCCAGCACGACCTGCACCATCCCACCCGCGACGGACCTCGCGAAAAGGAGCGATGATGGCGGACCAGCCGACGAACCAACACGCCCAGCCCCAAGAAGAGCGGCCGAAGGACTACCGCGTGGCGCCCTACCAGCCCGAAGGCCAGGGCCTCTCCGATGCCATGAGGGAGCACGCCGCCAAGGCGATGGCCTCCCAGACGAGCGACCTCGAGGAGCTCTACGACAGCTGGCCCGCGCGGCACCGCGGCGAGAGGGATGCGAACCCGAAGATCCTCAAGCTCGGCAAGAAGATCACCGACGTGGCAAAGCACCAGCTCGGCGGCATCACGAGCGATGATCCCGAGTACTGGGGCCTCGCCGAGGTGGTCACGGACGAGATGGCCGATGTCGCGCTTCGCATGAAGGTGCGCCAGCACTACACCTTCGACGAACTCTGCGCGCTTTGCCACGTGGACGCCGACGGCCGCGAGGACTTCCAGACGCTCATCGACGACATGGCCTACGTGGGTTTGCTCGAGTACAACTACGGCGACTACTACGACCATAACGGCCGCACGAAGCCGCAGGGTGAGCGCCAGTACGTGCTCCCCATCTTCGTGCCGGGCATCGCCGAGCTCTTCAACATGGAGGAATCGCCCGACCCCGCCGATCGCACGAGCAAGCGCCTGCAAGACCACCCCGACGTGGGGCCGTTCTTCGAGCGTATGACCTTCATCCCGCTCGCCGGCATCACGCAGATGGTGCCGCCCGGCGGCTCGGGCATCGGCATGCACGTCATCCCCATCGAAAGAGCCATCGAGATGGAAAACGAGTCGGTGGACCTCGAGCACATCTCCTACTGGCTGAAGAAGTACGAGGGCAAGATCGGCGTCGGCCGCTGCTCTTGCCGCGCGCAGCGCAAGGTGGAGGGCGACGGGTGCGCCGATGACGACTTCGGCTGGTGCATCGGCCTCGGCGACTTCGCGGACTACTGCCGCGAGACCGGCAAGGGCCACGACATCACCGCCGACGAGGCCATCGCCATCATGAAGCGCGCCGAGGAAAACGGCTACATGCACCAGGTGACGAACATCGACGGCGAGAACAAGATCTTCGCGATCTGCAACTGCAATGTGCAAATCTGCAACGCGCTCCGCACGAGCCAACTTTTCAACACGCCGAACATGAGTCGCTCCGCCTACGTGGCGCACGTGCAACGCGAGAAGTGCGTCGCGTGCGGAGAGTGTGTCGAAAAGTGCCCCGCCGGTGCCCTCAAGCTGGGGCAAAAGCTCTGCGACGGCCATGGTCGAGAAGTCGAATACCCCAAGCAGGAGCTCCCGGACGAGACCAAATGGGGCAAGGACAAGTGGGATTTCAACTATCGCGATAACAACCGCATCAACACGCATAAGAGCGGCACCGCACCCTGCAAGGGCGCCTGCCCCGCGCACATCGCCGTCCAGGGCTACCTGCAGCTCGCCAAGGAGGGCAAGTACCGCGAGGCGCTCGAGCTCATCAAGAAGAAGAACCCGTTCCCCGCAGTGTGCGGGCGCGTGTGCAACAAGCCCTGCGAGGACGCCTGCACGCGCGGCACGGTGGACGAGGCCGTGTCCATCGACGCGGTGAAGAAGTTCATCGCCGACCAGGACCTCCATGCCGAGAGCCGCTACGTGCCGCCCGTGGTGGTGGCCGCGAGCATCCATCGCGACCACTGGGACGAGAAGATCGCCATCATCGGCGCGGGCCCGGCGGGCCTCTCCTGCGCGTACTTCCTCGCCACCATGGGCTACACGCCGACGGTCTTCGAGAAGAGCCAACAGCCGGGCGGACTCCTTCGCTACGGCATCCCGAGCTACAAGCTGGAGAAGGACGTCGTGGACGCCGAGATCGACGTCCTGCGCGCCCTCGGCGTGGACATCCGCTGCGGCGTCGAGGTGGGCAAGGACGTGACGCTCCAGCAGCTCCGCGACGAGGGCTACAAGGGCTTCTACGTGGCCATCGGCTGCAGCGCCGGGCGCCTGCCGGGCGTGCCGGGCGAGGACGCGCCGGGCTGCATGACCGCCATCGACTACCTCGCCGGCGCGAACTGCGGCCAGGCGCCCTATGGCGGCCGCGTGGTGGTCGTGGGCGGCGGCAACGTGGCCATCGACGCCGCGCGCGTGAGCAAGCGCAGCGGCGCCGCGCGCGTGGACATGGTGTGCCTCGAGCAGCCGGACGAGATGCCCGCGAGCGACGTCGAGGTGGAGGAGGCCACCGAGGACGGCGTTTCCATTATTCACGGTTGGGGCCCGAAGGAGGTGCTCCGCGGCGAGAACGGCGAGGTCACGGGGATCGTCTTCAAGAAGTGCACGCACGTCTACGACGAGGACGGGCGCTTCAACCCGCGCTACGACGAAGGCGAGACCACGACCATCGAGTGCGACCGTGTGATCTTCGCCATCGGGCAGGCCATCGTCTGGGGCGACCTCCTCGAGGACTCCGCGGTGGAGCTCGGACGCGGAAACGGCCCTCAGGCCGACAAGCTCACCTTCCAGACGGCGCAGCCGGACGTCTTCGTGGGCGGCGACGTGCTCACCGGCCCGAAGTTCGCCATCGACGCCATCGCGCAGGGCCACTTCGCGGCGGAGAGCCTGCACCGCTTCGTGCAGGGCGGCCACATGACCATCGGGCGCAACCGCTGGGAGTTCGCGCAGCTCGACACCGGCGACATCACGGTGCCGGAGAGCTACGACAACTCCTCGCGAAACGCCGTGCCCAAGGACCCGAACATCGATCCGACGGGCTTCGCGGATCCCACGCTCGACTTCACCGAGGAACAGGTGAAGGCCGAGACGGAGCGCTGCCTCAGCTGCGGGCGCGTCGTCGTGGACGAGAACAAGTGCATCGGCTGCGGGCTCTGCACCACGCGCTGCATGTTTGACGCGATCCACCTCGAGCGCGACCACCCGGAGGCCACGCACATGGTGAGCTCGGAGGACAAGTTCAAGTACATCCTCCCCTACGCCGCCAAGCGTGCCGCGAAGATCGCGACGAAGGGGCTGCGCAGGGGCAGGAAGACCGCGAAGCCGGCCACGGATGCTGAGGCCTAGCGCCCGCATCGGCGCGGCGGCGCTCGCAGCGGCAACATGGCACATTTCATGAAGAACCGGACGCGGAAGGCGGCCTCCGATGCATGAGCTGGGGGTCGTCTTCTACGTCATTCGCGACGTGAAGGCTGTGGCTGAGGAGCACGACGTCGAGCGCGTGGACCGCGTGACCCTGCAGATTGGCGAGGTGTCGGGCGTGGTACACGAGCTCTTGCGCGACGCGTGGAAGTGGGCCGTGAGGAAAGAGCCGCTCATGGCCGACGCCGAACTCGAGATAGAGACGATCCCGGCGATCACCTTCTGCGAGGACTGCAAGCACGACTATCCCACCGTCGAGTACGGCAAGACCTGCCCGCACTGTGGCAGCGAGCACACCTTCCTCGTCCAAGGCAACGAGTTCCTCATAAAGGACATGCGCGTGGAATAGCTCTTCCGCCGATGGAAACGAGGGCGCGTCTGGCGACCTACCTGCTGCTTTGCAGCCGCTCGCGGTACCATGCGCCGGCCTCGGAGAGGTCCGCATCCGTCCAGCCGGAGGTGGCGGTGCTCGTCGGGGCGAGGAGGCTCGCAGCCTCGTCTTTATTGGAAAGGCTCCAGCAGCAATAGCTCACGTTTCGCTCGTCGGCGAGGTCGAGCCACTCGTCGGCGGAGGCGAGGTCGTTCGCGCCCGCGCCACTCGCGTCCGGCGTGCCGAACTCGCTGATGAAGATCGGCAGGCCCGCGTCGAGCGCCTGCACCATGCGATCGCGTAGCCACTGTCCGTGCGTCGCGGCGTAGAAGTGGAGCGAGTAGAGCACGTTCTCCCCCACCTCGCCCGTGAGCGGGTCCGCGGCGGCGCTGTCCACGCGCTGCGACCACTCCGGCGTGCCCACGATCACGATCGCATCGGGTGCGTGATTGCGAATTATGGGAATGACTTGCTCGGCATAGGACTTCACGTCAGCCCAGCTCGTATCCCCATTCGGCTCGTTGCAGATTTCATAAATCACATTGGGGTTATCCGCATACGCGGCGCTCATTTCATCAAAGAAGGACTTCGCCTGATCCATATAGGTGAGCGGGGTGAGGTCGTGGAGGACGTGCCAGTCGATGATCACGTAGAGCCCGAGGTCGATCGCGGCATCCACGCCCGATCGCACGAGCTCCTTGAGCTTCGCCTGATCCCCTCCTTCGCAGTAGCCGTCGTACTCGGCCGTGTAGAGCGCGAGACGGACGCAGTTCACGTGCCAGTCATCGCGAAGGGTCATGAAGGCGTCGCTGTTCACGTACTGCGGAAACCACGCGAGGCCGTGCGTGGAGACGCCGCGAAGCTGCACGGGCGAGCCATCGGCGCTCGCGAGCGAGGTGCCCTCCACGTGGAGCGCGCCGAAGGTGGCAAGCGGCGAGCCCGCGGGGGCATCGGCTACCGCTTGAGGCTGCCTACCTGCGGTTTCTCCGGAACTCTCGACGTCAGCTTGAGCTTTATCTTGAGTCTCGGAGACTTCGGCCTCTCGCGCAGCGTTTTCGCTGGTAGACGCCCCATTCCCCGCGGTTTGCGCCCCGCATGCCGCAAGGCACGCCACCGCCACCAGGAGCACCGCCACAAGCCCCGCAAGGCGCATCGTCCGCGCCCCGCGCGCCCTACGCGCCCCACATCTCCGCGTCTCGGCCATCCCCTTACGCCTCACCGTCGTCGTCGATCTCGTCGGCGGTCTCCTCTTCGAGCTCGAGTCCCGCGTCCTCGAACTCCTCCTCCACCTCCACCATCGCGCCGTCGAGGTCGCAGAACACCAGGCCATCGGCTGTGATGGTCACCGTCGGTACGCGATAGTCCTCGGAATTCGGATCCGGCAGATCGAAGAGATCGTCCCTCTTAAGCTCCAGCGGCATGTTCATCCTCTCCCTCGGACTCTCCCCACCCCCATCCTACGCGCGAAACCCCGCGACGCGTCGTCATTCACCATGAAGATGCGATCGTAAGATTTGCCATTGAGGACAAGCCAGAGGCTTCACCACAACCATGTTTCCCCTGCGACGGTGCCAGTCCTCAAGGGAAAATGTCGGAAATCGATCTACTCGGCCTCGGGATCGAAGCTGTCGAAGATGATGACGTCGAAGACTTGCCTGGCCCTCTCGAGCTCCTCTTTGCTCTTGATCGTCCAGGCGACGCACACGGGGTGGAAGAGCGTGCGGCAGAGTTCGAACGACGGTTGGCCCACGTCGAGGTGGTTGTAGGCGATGAAGTCCGGGCGGGAGAGGAAATCCGCCATGAGGTTCGAGAGCAGGAAGCGCAGCGGGGCGGGCAGGCCGGACGGGTGTCGCATGAAATCCATGGCGAGTTGGCCGCGTACGATCTCGAGCGCGTGCTC
>CANPVI010000026.1 GCA_947581665.1 uncultured Atopobiaceae bacterium
CGTCCGCGCCCGAATCCACGCCCGCTGCCTCGGCTTCCTCGGCCGTGAGCGAGGTCTCCACGTCGTCGAGCAGGTGGTAGACGAAGTTCGGCTGGGCCTCGAGGCCCGCTTCTTCGAGCTCGGCCATCGCGGCGTCCGTGGCATCGCCGTCGGAGACCGTGATCTTGGCGATCGTCTCGCCGCCCGCGTCCGCGACGATCTGGACGTCCTCGACGGTGGCGCCCGCGAGCGTGCTCCCCTCCTCGGGAAGCGCCTCGCCCGGCTCGGCCGTGACGATCACGTCGCCCACGACCTTCTCGTCCTTGATGAGGTTGCCCTCGCCGTCGTAGTACGTGCCGTCGGCGTTCACGCTCGGCTCGAGCGCAGGCTCTGAGCTCGGCGCATCTTCATCTGCGTCACCGGCGAGCGGCGCGGTGGGCACCGTCGCGGGGGTATCGAGGAGCGCGGCCTGGGAATCGCCGGCATCGGGCGTGGGCACGGGCACCACGCCACCCGGCGCGATTGCGAGCACGACGCCCAACGCGAGCGCGGCGATCGCAGAACCGCACGCGACCGAAAACGCCGTGCGCCGGCGCGTGCGCGGGGAATTCACGTCCCGAAAATGCATGGGACTCCTTTCGTCGCCCAAACGTTCGGCTGCTCGAGGAGAGCTTACGACCCACGCCGCCGGTTGGGCTTCCGGTGGGGCGCGGACGGGCGCGAATGCCGCTCGAGGCGGCACCAACGCGAGAAGCGGCAGCGGGAGCGGGGTGCGTCCCCCGCTCCCGCGCCACTCGGAGAGGGTCGTTACTTCTTGGGAAGCGACACCGCGTAGAACTTGGCGCCCTCACCTTCCCAGCCTCGTTGCTTGTTCGTCTCGTACTCGTGACTGTCGGCGGTCCAGAGGTGCGTGTTCGTCGTCTCGTAGGGGTTGAAGAGCTGGTAGACGGCGAAGGTGCTGTTCGTCGCGCTGTAGAAGAGCGGCTTGCCGCCGTTGTCCCATTGCCAGCCGAGCTCGACGTTGTGGTCGGCCTCGGACTTGTTCGACGTGTAGTAGTGGTCCTTGCTGTACGGGTTGAACAGGCGATAGACCGGCGTGCCCGAGGTGGGCGCGTACCAGGCCTCGTGCTCGTCAGTCCAGCCATCCCCCACGAGCTTCTCGCGCTCGGCCGCGCTCGTCGTGTAGAGGTGCTCGTGCGACCACTGGTTGTAGAGGCGGTAGACGGGCACGCCCTCAGCCGGCGTGTCCGAGGTGCCCTTCGCGACGAAGCGCACCGTGTGCGTGGCGCTCGAATTGTCGGAGCACGTGATCGTGAGCTTGAAGCTCTTGCTGTCGAGGTCACCCGCAGCCGATCCCTCCATGTCGAAGCTTCGCGCGCCGTTGCCGAGCGCGTAGTTCACGCACTTCTCGCAGAACTCGTTGATCTGCGCCTCGGTGGCCTTGTCGAGGTCGATCTCGAGCGTGGTGCCCTCGAGCTTGGCCTTCACGGCCTTGGTCTTCTTGAGCGCCTTCACGATGCCGGTGACGGGGCCGTCGGAGACCTCTTCGACCGGCGCCTCCTCATCGGCGATGGCGACCGTCCAAGTGACGTCGCTCGGGCCGACCTCGGAGGTGCTGCCCGAGGCCGGCTCGGCCGTGACCTCGGCCACCGTGCCGGCTTCGTCGTTTACCTCGTTCAGCGTGTCGTCATTCACAACCTGCTGCTGGACGTCCTCGACCTCGGTCACGGGCGTGGTGGTGCCAGGATCGCTGGGCACGCCACCGCCACCGTCGCCACCGCCGCTGGGCGGAGGCGTGGTGCCGCCACCGCCACCGGGAGGCGTGGTGCCGCCAGGGGTGGTGGCCTTCGCGTTGACGACGATCGGGATCTCGATGTTGCCCGCGTTGTAGTTGTTATCTCCCGCCACGTTCACGGTGAGCGAGGCGTTTCCCTTCGCCTTCGCGGTGACCTTGAGCGAGGCCGTGCTCGGATAGGCTCCGCCCTCGGTGGTGGGTTCGTTCCCCCTCAGCTCGTAGTTCACGAAGCTCGGAGAGTTGTTCGTCACATTGATCGCGCCGGTCACGTTCGAGAGCTCGATCGTTTTCGATTCGCCCTCGGTGAGAGTGAGCGTGGACGGCTTCGCGCTCAGCGGGTTGTCGCCCTTTTCGATCGTGAAGGAGAGGTCGAACTCCTCAGTTCCGCCGTCCTCCCACGCGGTGTAGAAGTTATCCGCATCCAAGGTGGCGGTCAGTGTGTACGTGCCAACCTTCACCGCGGACGCGCTACGGGCATCATCGCTGAGCTGCGCGTTGTTGGTGGAGAGCTTGTAGCCCTCGCCGGCCTTCACGCCCGTCACCGACGTGCCGGTGTACTTGAGGCCAGTCTCGCCCACGGGCCGCTTTGCGACTCCGTCCTTCACGTCGATGGCGATGGAGATGGTCTTGGCCGCGTAGTTCCTGCTTTCCAGCGACATGATCTCCACCTTCGTGGAGCCAGTCGCCTTCGGGGTGATCTTGAGCCCAACCGGCTGCTCGCCCATTTTCACGAGCGTGCAATCCACCACGCTCGTGTCGGCAACCTGCGGGGTGCTCAGCTCCCCCAGATCCGTGTATGTCATCGTGATGGTGTAGGGATCGTTCCTCGTGTCCCAGCGCTCGAAAGTGTGCGAGGTCTCACGCACGGAAAGCGAGCTTTCCTTCTGCTTGACGGTCACGTCGTAGGTGCGTGGCCCCGCCGCGCCCTCGCTCCAGCCGTACCCCGTTTGCGGCGTGGCGACGATGCGGTAGGTACCGGCTTCAGCGGCCACGACACCTGCCGACGTCAGCTTGGCACCAGAAGCACTATTCGCCTCGTCGATGGAGAGCGTGTAGTTGGCCCCGCTCGGTACGAGCGTCTGCTCCGAGCCGTCGTAGGTGAGTGACGGCACGGTGCTCAGCGGCGCGGCAATCGACTGTGCGGTCACGTAGATATGGAGCGTCTTCGTTGCGGCTTCGTAGTTGTCGTTCGCGTCCGCCTTCACTTCGACGGTCGCTTCGCCAGTATTCTTAGGCGTGACCTCTATCTCATCGCCGGCCGTCGTGATCTCCGCGATGCCGTCGTTCTTCGTGACCTCGACCTTCGGCGTGACCCCTTCGTCGTGGGTGATCGTGACGCTCTGCGGCTGTTGGCCCTCCGCCTCCCAGAAGTTGAACTGGAGGTTCTCGGTCGTGAGCGCAAGGCCGCTCGGCGCCTTGTCGATCTCGAAGTCGAGCGTGCGAGAACCGGTGTAGTTGCCCTTGAACTGCAGGGTCGCCGTGGCCTTCGTGTCTCCCTTGGTGACGTTGACGTTGTTGGCGTAGGTGATGTCGTAATCGGTGCCCTTCGCGAGCGTCGTGCCGCTCTTGAATTGCACGGACGTATCGGGGGTCACCTGCTGCCCATGGTTGTAGGTCGCGTTTTCGATCGGCGCGACGGTGAGGCGCTCGGCATTCACGGGCTCGACCGTCACCGTCACCTCGTTCGGAGCTACCGAGGACGGCGTGTAGGTGCCTTCGCCGAAGATATCGGTGCTGTAGGTGGGGATGACCTTGAAGCGATACGTGCCCACATCGGTCACCATCGCGTTGCCCGTGGTGGCGTCGATCTCGGCCTTCTCGGGATCCTCGGCCAGCTCCAACCTATAGCCGTCACCCGCGAGGACGCCGGGCTGCGCGACGCCCGCGTAATCGATCGTGGCGTCAGTCGGGTACGTCGCAGTCACCGTCTTCGCTTCGGACGACTTGGGCAGCTGCACGGTCACCTGCGCCGTTGCGTCGACGTAGTTTGTGCCGCCAGTTGCGTTGATGGTGATGGTCGCCGTATCTGCGGTCGCCGTGCCCTTGGCGATGCTCAGCGTATAGACGCCCTTGCCCTCAGCGGCGGCGATCGACGCGTTCACCGCGCCGCTGGGCTCGACGCTCGTCGCGAGTGTGCCATCGCCGCCATAGACGACGTCCACCAACGCAGGAGTCTCGCTGCTCGAGACTGCCACCGTCGATGTCTGCGCTTTGAGCGTGGGCTCGATCGGGACGATCTTCCACGTCACGTCACGATCAGCCGCGTGATTGTCGCTCCACTGGTAATTCGAAGCGAGGTGGAGCTTTGCCGTGTAGGTGCCCACTTCCTTACCGCTGCCCCCTTCGGAGACGGTGTAGACGCCCTCTTCGGCGCGCACGCCCACCTGCTCCTGGCCGTTGTACGGAAGCTCCACCGAGCTCGGCGCCTGGACGACGTTCCCGGAGACCGTCTCGCTCACGATCTCGAAGTTGCGTGAGACCTCCCCCGCGTAGTCGCCGACGCCCGTCACGATGACGGTGGCGCGGCCAGCCGTATCGTTGTTCACATAGGAGAGCGTGTAATCCAGGCCCGCAGTGAGCACGCGACCGTCGTAGGTGACCGTGGGAAGCGGCTTCGCGGCACTGCTCTTGAGCTCCTGGTTGGGGATGGCGACAATCGCGCCATGGCTCACCAGGTCATAGCGAATGTCGAAGTTGAGACGTGCCGTGCCTCGATACGCGCCCTTGCCGGTGACCGTGATTTGCGCGGTGCCCACCAGCGTGTTCTTGGAATAGGAGACGTCGTAGTCTTCCTTGATCTTCGCGGTGCCGCCATCCGGATTCACCACCGTCACGGTGGGTGTGAGGGCGGAGCCGGTGTACATGAGCTGGGTGGGAGCCGTGATCGTGCATTGGCTCAGGTAGTACTGCACCCCGTCGTAATTCGTCTGGAGGTTCTTCAGCGCGGCCTGGCCATCGATGGCGCCCTTGCTTCCCGTGTTACGACCACGATCCCCTTGGAATGGGATTTTGTGCGCGGTCGTCTTGATGGCGTTCTCTATGTCGACCACCGACGCATCGGGATAGACCTCGTAGAGGAACGCGGCGATGCCCGCGACGAGCGGCGACGCCATGGAAGTGCCGGTGTCCTCCGCGTAGGCGTCGCGATAGCCGCCCTTGTACGTGGAGAGGATGCCCTCGCCCGGCGCGCTGATGTCCTTCTTCATGTTGTAGTCGGACCACGTGGAATCGCCGCCCGTACTGTTCAGGCTCGTGACGGAGAGCACGTTGTCGTAGTCGGAGGGGTAGCTCGGGGCGGTGATGGGGTTGCCGTAGTCGTCGCCGTTGCCGCCAGCCGCCACCGTGAGCACGTCGTGCTGCGTATAGAGGTGCGTGATTTGCTCTTGGAGGATATCGTCGTCCTCGCTCTTACCGTAGCCGCCAAGGCTCATGTTGATGACCTTGAGGTCGGGAACCTCGCCGTTCTCGATGAGCTCGTCGAGGTAGTCGAAGGCGGCGATGAGGTCGGTGCTCTCGGCCATGCGCCCGAGGTCGTCGAAGACCTTGATGGGCAGGATCTTCACCTTCCCGTCGCCAGTCGCCTTGCTCGCGCCGGCTACACCGAGCTCGTTGTTCACCTGCGCACCGACGATGCCACACACGTGCGTACCATGGCCTTGGCCGTCCATCATGTAGAGCGCGCCCGCAGGGTAGTCCCTGTGGAAGATGTCGCGCGTGTGCTCCTGGTCGATGACGTTCACGAGGTCCTCGTGGTTCATCACGCACCCGGTGTCGATCACGGCGACGGTCACGCTGCTGAGCTGATCATCCTTCACGAGATCCCACATGCTGAAGACGCTCGCGCCGGACTTGTAGTTCGTGGGGCCGCTCGTCGTGCTCCCCACATTCGACACGTAGTCGTAGAGGTGGTACTGCTCGACCGACATGGGGTCGTTCGTCTTCGAGACCGGTGTGTCGCCGTCCATCGTGGTCATGCCCTTGCTCGGGAGTTCCACGCCGAAGAGCTCGGCGAGGCCGGTGAAGATCGGCGAATCGGTGGCACCCAGGGGCTCGGAGCCCTCGGACGCAGCCGATGCCGCGCTGGGATCGGTGATCTCGAAGGTGGCGGTCTTGGTGCCCGTGTAGTTGCGACCGGTTGCCGAGATCGTCATGGTCACGGCGCCCTTGTCCTTGTGGCCGGCACCGTAGTCCACCTTGTATTCCGCAGGCGACACCGCGACGCCGTTGATGGCGAGCGCGAGGTCCTCCTGGTAGACGGGCTCGCCGGTGTAGGGCTTATCCACGACACCCGTCACCTCGGCCGCATCCAGGTTCGCCTTGCCGATCGTCCATTCGATGAGCTTCGGCTCGCGATCGCCGGATTCATCCCACGCGGCAGCCGGATCGTTGAGCGTCGCCTTCACCCAGTACGTCCCGGCGTTCACGCCCACAGAACTCCCTGCGTAATCGCCTGTATCGGGCACGGAGGGGCCGGCGAGCGTATAGCCCTCGCCCTTCCATACGCCCACTTGGAGCTGGCCGTTGAAGGTGAGGCCCGTCGTGGCCTTCGGAGCCGCCACGATGTGCGAAGTGTCCGCGTCTTTCACCACGTTGAAGTAGAAGCTCAGCGGCGTGACGTCCGCCGCGTTCGCATCGTTTGGCTCCACCGTGATGAGCGTCGAGCCCACGGCCTTCGGGGTGATCGTGAGGTCGACCGTGTTCGTCGTGCCATCGGGCTTCACGGTCTCCACGCTCGCCACGTCGGAGGCGGAGTTTTCCACCTTCACGTCGGCCACGCTCGCGTACGTCACGCGATAGGTGACCGGCGTCGCACCCTCGGAGAGGTTGACGGTGGTGTCTTTTGCGTTCGCGGAGATCGAGCCCTTCTCGCCGACGATGCTCCACGAGACTTCGCGTACTCCGGTCGTCGGCTCGGCGGCCCAGAGGAACCCGTCTTTCAGCTTCAAACGCGCCGTATAGGTGCCGGGGTCGGTCGCCGCGTGTTTCTCTTTGCCCACGAACTCGACGGCTTCGGAGTCATAGGCCACACCCACCTGCTCTTGGCCGTTGTAGGCGAGCGTGAGGCCGACGGGTTCGTCGACGAGGCGCTTGCCGAGGTGGAACTCATCGACGGTGAGGTAGATGAGCGCTTCCTGCGCTTTGTAGTTCGCGCCCTCGGGGGCATTGACGTGGATCACGGTCGTGCCACGCTTTTGCGGCGTGATCTTGATCTCGTAGTTCGGCGTGGCGCTCGTCATGTCTTGCTTGTTGTCGGTGGCGAACACGATCGATGCGCTCTTCGCACCGGCCGCACCGGACGCGCCGCCCGACGTCTTCTCCACGCTCACCTTCGCGATGTCGGTGTTCTCCGACGTCGCCGTTGGCGTGTTGTCGCCTTCGAAATAGAGGCCCACGCTGGATTCCATCTTGCGCTGGTCCTTGATGTGCGCCTCGGCGAAGACCTTCGTGTTCACCGTGCTCTCGGCCTGCGTGATCTTGAACGTCCTCGTCGTCATGCCGGTGTAGTACGGGTTGTACTTGGGGTCGTTGAACGAGTCGTTGTTCCCGCCCCAGTGCCCCTTCGGCGTGATGATGAGAGTCGCCTCGCCTGGCGCCACGTTGTTCTGGCAGGTGAAGACGAGTTCGTTTGAATCGAGCACGTAGCCGTTGTACGACACCTTCGGGTTTTGCTGGATGCCCGCACCGACGTAGACCGCATCCCTCACGTTCTCGACGGTGGTCTGCGCGAGATCCACCTTCGTGATGCTCCAGTCCACACGACGCGGGGAGACATCGCCCGTGTTGTCCCATGCGTAGCCGTCGTTTGGCGTCACCCACACCACGAACGTACCGGGGAGGATCGCCTCGGTCGTGCCCTCCGCGGTGTAGCCCTCGTTCTCGGGCACGCCCACCCGCGTCTTGCCGTTGTAGACGAAGGTCTGGTCCTCGGGCTCCCTCACGGTTTGCAGCGTGAGGTCGCTCTGGGTGATCTTGAAGGTCTCGGTGCGCGAGCCGGTGAGGTTGCCCGTCGCGGTCGGGGTGATCGTGAGGGTGGCCGTTCCTACCTTGTCGTTGTTTGCGTATTTGACGGTGTAATCCTCGTCGGGGATCACGTGCCCGTCCTTGTCCTCGAGCGTGATGTCGAGCGTGACGGCCTTGTTCTGGTACTTCACGGTCTTCAGGCCCTTGACCACGAGGTCTTCGAGCTTCGCGGGGATGATCTTGTAGTAGTAGTCGTCATGGCCGGTGTAGTTGCCCTTGCCATAGACGTCCATCTTGTAGAGGGTGCCGTTGTGGTCTTTGTCCGTCCCGGTGGCGTGGGCCTCGGTCGAGCTCGGATCGTCGTACTCGACATAGAAGTCGGTGTCCGGGTCAAGATAGACGGCCTGGCTCGACTTGTCCTTCTCATCGGCCTTCCACCACGCCATGAACGGCGCGTTTTGCGGCTGTCCGTTGTAGGTGAGCTCATAGGGACGATAGGGCGCGATGAGTCCACCGCTTTGCCAGATGTCAATCGGCTTGATGGTGAACTTGGCTGATGTGCTCCCGGAGTAATGGGAGCCCTTGGCCTCGATAATCACCGTTGCGGAGTAGTTACCGGCGTTCGTGTTGTTTTCGTATCTGAGCTCGTAGTCCACGCCCTTCTGAAGCGTGATCTTCGAGGTGCCAGTGCCAAAGCTCACTTCCGGCTCGGGCGTGAGCGGTTTATTCATGAAGGTCTGGTCGGGGATCTTCGCGATCGAGCACTCGCTGATCGGCTTCTTGGAGATCCTCGCCGTGCAGGTTTTCGACCCCGTGGACCCGTTATTCCACATGTAGCCACTCTTCGGGGTGAAGGTCGCGGTGTATTCGATGTCGGGTTCGGAAGCCCAGGTGGTGCCCGACGCCATCACACCGTCTTGCTGGTCTCCATTGCTGAACAGCTGCTGCAGCTTTCCGTTGTAGACAAGATTCGTGTTCGGCTTCGGGTCCCCATAGATCTTCTTGCGCTCGCTCTTCACCTCGAGATCGACGCTCTTCGGCTCGGTGGTGGGCTCGAAGTTATCGCTGCCCTCGACGGAGAACTGCAACTGCGTTTTCGAGTCGGCCTTAAGACCGTTGACCTTCACGTTCCAGACGGTCACGTTTGCACTAGAGGCCACATCGGTCCTCTTCGTGACCTCACCCACAGTGGCCACCTGCGTGTCCGCCGATTCGACCTGGAGCGCGCCGTCGCCGTAGACGTCCACGCGCATCGAGGTGCCGTCTTTATCCGAGGTGATGGCCACGAGCGGCGTCGACTCAGGCGTCACCTTGCTCGCGGCCTTCTTGATCTCGAACTGGCACTCCGCCGTGCCCTTGTCGTGGTCGGGCGTTGCGGGGAAGATCGCCTTCACCCAGTACTTTCCCGCGTCCTTCGGGACGTTCTTATCGAATTCGCCTGCGTCACCATACTCACCGGGCTCGCCGTTCACGTCATCCGCGAAGGCGAAGGTCACCTGGTCGGTGCCATTGGTCGTCGAGGTGAGCTCCGGCTCGTTCGGCGCCTCGCCGTAGGTCCAGCTCTCGAGCGTGACCTTCGCGTCCGCACCGGCCTTGTCCACGATCACGGTGTAGGTGAGCGTGTTGCCCACGTAGATGCCCGCCGGCGTGGCCGTGATGAGCGCCGCGCCCGCGTGATGCGTCGTCGCCTGGCCTGTGCTCTCGTTGATCTCGAGCACCTCGGGGTCGCTCGACGTGTACGTCACATCGGCGTTCGCCGGCGTCGTCTTCACCGAGAGGTCGTAGGGTGTGTTCCTCAGCGTGACGTGCCGCTCTTCTTCGCCCTTGAGTTCGAGCACGGACTTCGGGCCGATCTCCACGTAGGTGTAGTCGTGCCAGTTGACGCCCTTCGTCTCGTCGATGTCCTCGAGCGTGTGCTTATCGCCCACGGAGTTGACCTCGCCTCGCGCCATGTGATCGAAGCCATCGGCAAAGGTCGGGTCGGTGGAGAACACCCTGTTGTCGCGGGCCATGGAGCCATAGGACGAGCTCGTGGTGGAGGCGCTCGACGTAGCTGCGGTCGCCTCGTTCGATTCCGCGCGCTCGGGCACCGCAACGTTGCCATCCCCGTCGTCTCCCGGTGCGAGATCGAAGTCGGGGGTTCGCTTGCTCATGGTTGAGAGCACTTCCTGCGTGACGCTCCCCTGCTCGATGGAGCCAGGCCTGAAGCCATCGCCCTTGTTGTCCGCGTAGCCGACGACCTTGCCGCCGTTGAGCTGGATGGTGCCCGCCGTGAAGACGTCGGTGAAGACGGACTCGTTATCCGCGCCCACGAGGTAGCCCGTGAAGCCGCGCAGGTAGCTCTTGCCGCTCACCTCGATGGTGCCGCCGCGCACGTCGATGCCGCCGAGCATGTCGCAGGTGGTGTCGTTGATCTTGAAGGTGGCGCTGCCCTCGGCGTTGACGGCGTTCGGATAGCGGACGCTCGTGCTGCTCGCCGCGGTGAGCGACATCAAGTTGCCCTTCTTCTGCTCGAGCGTGCCGCCGTTCTCGAGGAGGATGCCCGAGTTGAAGTAGATGTCGCCGTCTTCGACCGTGAGGTCCTTGCAGTGGATGCCCTGCCCATTCGTGAAGCCCGAGCTCAGGAACATGCTCGCGAAGACGTTCATCGTGCCGTGGTAGAGCGTGAAGTCCTCGCACTCGATGGCGTAGGAGGTGTCCGCGCGGACGTAGCCCACGTAGTTCTCCATCCGGTCCCAGTCGCTCTTGGGCATGTGCTCGGCTATCTTCACGGTCTTTGCCTTGAGGCCCATGACGTTCTCGGGGTGCTTGTGGCTCGAGTCGGTCATGATGCCGGCCCTTGCCTCGACGATGCCGTTCTTCTGCTCGAAGGTGCCGTCGGTGCCGCAGCCGATGGCCACGCCGTACCACGTCTGGGGGGTCACCCACGTGTGCTGCACCTTGATGCCCTCAGGCACCTCCTCGCCCTCGGCGTAGCCCACCGTGACGTCGGCTGAGGCGCTGGTGTCTTGGTAGCTCACGCCGATGCCCGCGCCTTCCTTGCCGTCGTAGAAGCAGTAGGTGATGGGCTGGATGCGGCCGGCGAGCCTGATCGTGCTCTTCCCCGTCGCGCCATAGCCGGCGCCGATGGCCGAGCCCGCCGCGCTCTCGGGGTAGATGCAGTTGTAGATCGCGTAGGGGTCGTCCTCGTAGTCGGCCCAGTAGTCCGTGTTGGGGCCGATGACCGTGAGGTTGATGGCGTTCGCCTTCGACCCTGCGCCGATGGCCGCGCCAAAGTCGTTGGACGACAAGCAGAGGTCCTGCGTGTTGATCGCCACGATGTGGCCGTTGTAGCGGATGTCGTTGTTGCTGAGGCCGATCACCGTGAGGTTCTTGCAGTCGACGCCGGCCTTGGTTCCGATGGCGGCGGGGCCGCTCTGCGTCCCACGATCGCCGAGGCCGCCGTAGACCACCGCGCGGCCGGAGCAGGTGATGACCACGGGGTAGTCGCCGTTGTTCTTCTCGATGGCGGCGCGGTCGTTGCCGCCGAATATGCGCGGGTAGTTTTCCCCGGTGGCGTCGCCAGCCGAGTTCTGGATGTTGATGGTGGTCTTGCCCTTCACCTGCTCGGTGATGTCGATACCGGCGCGCCCATGGTTATCGGGATCGAACGCCTTGCTGTACTTCTGTGCGAGTTCTTCACGCGAATAGAAGTGGTAGGGCCGCCTGCCGTACTCGTCTTCCTCGCCGTAGTACTCGAACGCGGCGGCGTTCTTGATCTCCTCGTCGGTGAGGTTGCGTCCATCGAGCCAGGGGTCGATGAGGGTGAGGGTCGCGCCCTTCTCGGACTTGATGGAGATGGTCGTCTTGTCCTTCGCGCCCACGTACGCGCGGCCGATGGTGAGCGGCTTTTCGGTGAGGATGGTGAGGACCTTGGTTTCGTTGTCGTAGGACCAGTCTTTGTCCTGCTGGCCGCCGTCGACGTAGATCGCACCGACGTTGACCTTGCCCGCGGTGGCCATGGTGGAGTACCCGCTGCTCGCGGCTGCGTCCTCGGGGGTCGCGGCATCCTCGGGCGCGTCCACGGGCGCCGACTCCTCGCCGGTGGCGTCGTCGCCCGACTCCTCGCCCTCCGCCACGTCGTCGGGCAGCACCTGCCCGTCCACGATGGTGACGTCGCCGCCCTCGAGCGTGAGGGCGGTGTCCTGCCCGATGAGCTCGTCGGCGATGGCGTTCAGCGGGCACATGCCCAACACCATCGTCGCCGTCATGAAGGCGACGAAGAGCTTCTGGACCAGTGTCGGTTTCGCGTTCATCTTCTCTCCCAATGGCTCTCTACATCAGGTGATAGACAAAGTTCTTCTGCGCGCTCACGCCCCCCATGGTGTTGAGTGCGTCCAAGACGTCGTCTTCGGTCGCGTCTCCCTCGAACGTGATCTTCACGACGCCAGTGCCGTCATCGTCTTGCGTGACCCGCTCGACTGCGACGATCGTCCCGTTGGCAAGCTGCGCCCCCGGCACGAGCGTCTCGAGCACCGCAGGGTCCTCCACGTCCACGAGGACCTCGTTCGGCACGAACTCCATGATCTCCTGCTCCTGCGTAGCCGCGTCTGTATCCGTGTCCTGGCCGATCGTGGACGCGTCGGGCGCGCTCGCGCCCTCGCCGCTCGCTGCGCCCGTCGAGATTTCGACCGAGGAGTTCGTGGCACTCGGTGAAGCCGTGACCCCCACGACGATGCCGACGACCACCGCGAGGGCAGCCACCCCCGCGGCGA
>CANPVI010000027.1 GCA_947581665.1 uncultured Atopobiaceae bacterium
TGGACCGCGTGGCCGTCATGGTCGACGGGCGCATCGTCGCGCACGGCGGCCCCTCGCTCATCGCCGACATCGACGAGCGCGGTTTCGAGGCCTACGAGGCCGCGAGTGCGAAGGAGGCGTAAGTGAGCGCCCCCTCCACTCCCAAAAAGCGCTCGGAGGTCGCCGACGTCGATCGTTCGCTCTACGACTTCGTGAAGAGCGAGGAGGGCTACGAGCGCTTCGACGACGGGCTCTCCGAGGAGATCGTGCGCGAGATCTCCGCCAAGAAGGACGAGCCCGACTGGATGCTCGACCTGCGCCTTCGTTCGCTCGAGATCTACGAGCGGACGCCGATGCCCGAAAACTGGGGCCCCTCGATCGAGGGCCTCGACATGGCGCACATCTCCACGTACGTCACCTCCGGGGCCGATCAGGCCACGAGCTGGGAGGACGTGCCCGACGACATCAAGGACACCTTCGAGCGCCTCGGCATCCCCGAGGCCGAGCGCACGAGCCTCGCGGGCGTGGGCGCCCAGTACGATTCCGAGCTGGTCTACCACAACATGCGCGAGGAGGTGGCCGAGCTCGGCGTCGTGTACTCCGGCATCGAGGAGGCGCTCCACGAGGGCTGGGAGGACGTGATCCGCGCGCACTTCATGAAGCTCGTGCCGCCCACCGACCACAAGTTCGCGGCGCTCCACGGCGCCGTGTGGAGCGGCGGCTCCTTCGTCTACGTGCCCGCGGGGGTGACGCTCCCCTACCCCCTCCAGAGCTACTTCCGCCTGAACGCGGCGGGCGCGGGGCAGTTCGAGCACACCCTCATCATCGTCGAGCCGGGGGCGGACCTCCACTTCATCGAGGGCTGCTCGGCGCCGAAGTACAACGTGGCCAACCTCCACGCCGGCTGCGTGGAGCTCTTCGTGGGCAAGGGCGCGCGCCTTCGCTACTCCACGATCGAGAACTGGTCCAAGAACATGTACAACCTGAACACGAAGCGGGCCCGCGTGGAGGAGGACGGCGCCATCGAGTGGGTGAGCGGCTCCTTCGGAAGCCATGTGTCCTACCTCTATCCCTCGAGCCTCCTCATGGGCGCGCGCTCGAGCTGCGAGTTCACGGGCATCACCTTCGCGGGCGCGGGCCAGGACCTCGACACCGGCTGCAAGGTGCACCTCGCCGCGCCGGACACCCGGGCCTCCGTGGCCACGAAGTCCATCTCCAAGGGAGGCGGCGTCTCCACCTTCCGGAGCTCCGTGGTGGTGACGCCTGCGGCCGAGCGCGCGAAGGTCTCGGTGTCCTGCCAGTCGCTCATGCTCGACGACGAGAGCCGCTCGGACACCATCCCCGCCATGGACGTGCGCTCCGCGAGCGCGCAGGTGGGCCACGAGGCCACGATCGGGCGCATCTCCGACGACACGATCGCCTACCTCATGAGCCGCGGCATCGGCGAGGACGAGGCCCGCACCATGGTGGTGAACGGCTTCGCCGAGCCCATCTCGAAGGAGCTCCCGCTCGAGTACGCCGTCGAGATGAACAACCTCATCAAGCTCGAGATGGAAGGGGCGATCGGATGAGCGTGCTCGAGAAGACCCTCACGGGCGTCGACGCCGCGCGCGCCCAGACGTGGAACTGGCTCGCCATCAACGAGACGACGCTCGAGGTTTCGAGTGTCGTCGAGGCGCGTGCCGCCGATCTTGCCGCATGGGCGGGCGACGTCCGCCTCATCGCGGGCGCCGAGGCGCAGGCCTGGCTCGACGAGCTCACCTCCGAGCCCATCGTGGGCGTCTCCAGCGGCGAGGAGACGCACTCCGTGCTCGCCTTCCTCGGCGACGTGGAGGGCGAGGACCTCGACGTGAGCGCCATCTCGCTCCTCTGCGAGGAGGGTGCGGCGGGCGATGCCACGATCATCGCGGCAGGCGAGGCCGCCACCACGGCAAACACCTGCAGGCTGCGCCTTGAGAGGGACTCCTCGGCCACGGTCGACATCCTCGTGGCGAGGCCCGAGGACGCGCTCCACGTGCAGAGCTTCGGGGCCACCCTCGAAGACGACGCGTCGCTCACCCTGCGCATCTGGATCCTCGGCGCGGCGAAGACGACGCTCGCCATCGCCTGCGATCTCGAGGGCGCCCGTTCGCGCTTCGCGAGCGAGCTTCGCTACCTCGCCGGCTCCGAGGAGACGATCGACGTCACCTACGACGTCCGCCAGCTCGGTCGCGCCACCGAGGCCGAGATCGGCGCGTCGGGCGTGCTCGAGGGCAGCGCGGAGAAGACGCTGCGCGCCTCGATCGACCTCGTGCGGGGCTGCAAGGGCTCGAAGGGTTCGGAAAGCGAGACCGTGCTCGTGGCGGGCGACGGCGTGCGCAACAAGACCCTCCCCGTCATCCTCTGCTCGGAAGACGACGTGCAGGGCGATCACGGCGCCACCATCGGCTCGCTCTCGCCCGAGCAAATGGGCTTCCTCGCGAGCCGCGGCCTCTCCGAGGCCGACGTCGTGGCCCTCGCGGGGCAAGCCATCATCGACGACGCTGCGAGTGCCCTCGGCGATGCCGCGCTTCCCGAGATCGTGGGCTGGACGCGAGCCGCGCGAGGCCCCGAGGCGGCTGCCCAGGCGGCCGACGCGGGCGCCCTCATCCACGGAACCTTCTGCGACGTCGCCGACGAGGAGGCGTGAAGCCATGGCCGATCTTTGCCGCGCGAGCGGCCTCACCGCCTCCGAGGCCGAGAACCTCGAGGTCAACCCCTATAAAGCGGACTTTCCGCTGCTCGCGGCGCACCCCGATCTCGCCTATCTCGACAACGCCGCGACGGCACAGCGCCCCGCCGCCGTGCTCGAGGCCGCAAGGCGCTTCTACGAGACGATGAACGCGAACCCGCTTCGCGGCCTCTATTCGCTTTCCGTGGAAGCCACCGCCGCCATGGAGGAGGCGCGCGCCACCATCGCGCGCTTCATCGGCGCGGCGAGCCCCCGCGAGATCATCTTCACCCGAAACGCAAGCGAGAGCCTGAATCTCGTGGCGAGGACGCTCGGCGAGCGCATGCTCCGCGAGGGCGATGAGGTGGTGATCTCCATCCTCGAGCACCACTCGAACCTCATCCCCTGGCAGGAGGCGTGCAAGCGCACCGGCGCGACGCTGCGCTGGCTCTACCCCGATCAAGAAGGGTTCTTCTCCCAGGAGGAGATCGAGGCCACGATCACGCCCGCCACGAAGATCGTCGCCATCACGCAACTCTCGAACGTGCTCGGCATGGAGGTGCCCGTCGCCGCGATTGCGAGGCGCGCACGCGAGATGGGTGCCTACGTGGTGGTGGATGGCGCGCAGAGCGCCCCGCACCTGCCCGTGGATGTGCGCGCGCTCGACTGCGATCTCTTCGCGTTTTCCGCCCACAAGGCGCTCGGCCCCTTCGGCGTGGGCGTGCTTTGGGGAAGGCTCGAGCTCCTCGACGCGCTCCCACCCTTCCTCACCGGCGGGGAGATGATCGATTCGGTCTCGCAGGAGGGTGCCGTGTGGGCGCCCGTGCCGCAGAAGTTCGAGGCCGGCACGCAGGACGCCGCCGGCATCTACGCCGCCGGCGTCGGCATCAAGTACCTCGAGGAGGTGGGGTTCGAGGCGGTGGAGGCGCGCGAGAGCGCACTTGGGCGCGCCCTCATGGCGGGCCTCGCCGAGCGCCCCTTCGTGGAGGTCTACGGGCCCGAGGATGGCGCCGCCCACCATGGCGTGGTCTCCTTCAACGTGAAGGGCATCCACCCCCACGACGTCTCGAGCATCCTCGACGGCCAGGACGTGGCCATTCGCGCCGGACACCACTGCGCCCAGCCACTCCTCACCTGGCTCGGCACCTCAGCCACCTGCCGCGCCTCGGCCGCCTTCTACAACGACGCCCGCGACGTCGAGCGTTTCCTCGAAGCCATCGACACCGTTTGGAGCCTCTTCCATGGCCTCGCCTAACCAGCTCTACACCCCCGCCCTCCTCGAGCACGTGCAGCATCCCGACTGGAACTTCGAGCTCGAGGACGCCACGTGCTCGCACGAAGGCGTGAATCCCTCATGCGGCGACGACCTCACGATCCACGCGCGCCTCGCCGATGACGGCACGATCGCCGAGGTCTCGTGGACGGGCGAGGGATGCGCCGTCTCCAAGGGCTCGGCCGACATGATGGCCGATCTCATGGTGGGGCTCACCCCCACCGAGGCGAAGACGCTCTGCGCCACCTTCGGCGAACTCGTGCGCGGCGAGCTCAGCGCCGAGGACGCCGAGGAGGCGCTCGACGAGGCCGCCTGCCTCGCGTCGATCGCCCACATGCCCGCGCGCGTGAAGTGCGCCGAGCTCGCCTGGCGCACGATGGACGAGATGCTCGCCGGCGCCACGGAGCCGAGCTCCACCGAAGACGGCCTCGTGCCGGATGCGGGCGACGCGCGGTGAACGCACGCCTCACCCAGAAGGGCCGCCATGGCCTTCGCGTGATGGTCGACCTCGCCGAGCACGACGGCTGGGTGTCGCTCGGCGAGGTGGCGGAGCGCCAGGGCATCTCGAGGAAGTACCTCGAGGGCGTGATGGCGCAGCTCGTTACCGCGGGCTACGTGGAGAGTCGGCGCGGCAAGGGCGGCGGCTACCGCCTCGCGAAGGAGCCGAGCGCCTATACCGTGGGCTCGATCCTGCGCGCCACGGAGGGCCACTCGCTCGCTCCGGTCGAGTGCCTCGACTGCGCGCAGGATGTGGCGTGCCCGAAGGCGCTCGAGTGCCCCACTCAGCCCGTGTGGGCCGAGCTTGGGCGCATCACCTCGGAGTTCCTCGATTCGAAGACGCTGGAGGACTTACGCCGAGGAGGGGTGAGTGCACTACCACAGGTACCGCAATAATCCCTCCTCGGCGCTCGTAGCATGGATGCAGGGCTCTGCGGCGCGGAGCCCTGCGCTTTTTTGCGAATGCCGAGCAGGCCCGATTGCGGTACCTGCTGGTAGCGCAATTGGGCCTGCTCGGCCGAAACCTATTCGCGCGCGAGGAGGCCTTCGACCTCGGCGGCGCTTGGCATGGCGCGAAGGGCCCCCTTGCGCGTGGTGACCAGCGCCGCGGCGGCGTTGGACCAGGAAAGGAGCGCGCGGAGCTCGTCTTGCGTATAGGCGCGCCAGCCGTGCTCGAGGATGAAGTGGATCGCGCTGCCGAAGAAGCAATCGCCGGCACCCGTGGTCTCGATGGTTTCCGCGAGGTGGAACCCGGGCGCCTCCACGCGGAGGTCGCCTTGGTAGGCGCGCGAGCCCTCTCCTCCGAGCGTGAGCAGGATCAAGGGCACGTCGTAGCGCTCCCTCAGCCACGCGATGCCCTCGTCATAATCCTCCCGCCCCGAGAGCCATTGGATCTCGTTGTCGGAGATCTTGAGCACGTGGGCGTGGCCCATGCCCCAGAGCACCTCTTTCCTCGCGTGCTCCATCGTGTCCCAAAGCGGGGGGCGGAGGTTGGGATCGAAGGCCATCACGGAGGCGTTCTGCTCGGCCACCTCGATGGCGTAGCGCGCGGCAGAGGCCACCGGTTCAGAGGTGAGCGAGAGCGTGCCATAGCAGAACACGCGGGTTGACGAGACGATGTCCGCGTCCACCTCCTGCTGGGAGAGCATCATGTCCGCACCGGGATTGCGATAGAAGGAGAAGTCGCGATCTCCGCCAGGAAGCGACGCCACGATGGCAAGCGTGGTGTGGACGAGGTCGTCCCTCACCAGGCCCTTGGTGGAGATCCCGACTTCCTCGAGCGCGTGCTCGAGCTGCTCGCCGAAGGCATCGCGGCCCACCTTGCCGATGAAGGCGGTCGTGTGCCCGAGGCCGGCGAGCATGGCCAAGACGTTGCAGGGAGCCCCGCCGGGGCACGCCTCCATGAGGGAGTTGCCCTGGGGCGATGTGCCACTTTCCGTGAAGTCGATCAACAGCTCGCCCAAGGCCGCCACGTCGTAGGTCATAGCTTCCCCTCTCCCCTACCCGATACGAGGGGAGGCGGCCCCATGGACCGCCTCCCCGTTACGCAACTTGCAGCGTGATGGTTTAATTCCAGCCCTTGCCGTCGGAGCCGAAGAGGCAGATCTTCTCCTTGGTCTTGGCGATCATCGCGTCGTAGCCGGGCTTGAGGAGCTTGCGCGGGTCGAAGCCCTTGCCCTCGTGGATCTTGCCGGCCTTCACGTACTCCTCGGTGGCGTCGGCGAAGACGAGCTGGAGCTCGGTGTTCACGTTGATCTTGGCAACGCCGAGGTCGACGGCCTTCTTGATCTGGTCGTCGGGGATGCCGGTGCCGCCGTGGAGGACGAGCGGGAGGTCGCCGGTCTTGGCCTTGATGGCCGCGAGCGCGTCGAACTGAAGGCCAGGCCAGTTCTCGGGATACACGCCGTGGATGTTGCCGATGCCCGCCGCGAGGAAGTCCACGCCGCACTCGGCGATGGCCGCGCACTCGTCGGGGTCGGCGACTTCGCCCATGCCCACGACGCCATCTTCCTCGCCGCCGATGGAGCCGACCTCGCACTCGATGGAGATGCCCTTGTCGTGGGCGCGCTTCACGAGGTCCTTGGTGTTCTTGAGGTTGATCTCGAAGCTCTCCTCGTGGGAGCCGTCGTACATGATCGAGGTGAAGCCGGCGTCGATGCACTCGAGGCAGGCCTCGTAGGTGCCATGGTCGAGGTGGAGCGCGACGGGGATGGTGAGGTCGAGCGCCTTGTACATGGCGTTCACGAGCTTCTTCACGGTCTTGTAGCCGGTCTGGTACTTCGCGGCGCCCATGGAGGACTGGATGATGAGGGGCGACTGGGTCTCCTCGGCCGCGACCATGATGGCATGGCACCACTCGAGGTTGTTGGTGTTGAAGGCACCGATGGCATAGTGGCCGGCGACGGCCTTGTCGAGCATGGCTTTGGCGTTAACGAGCATGGAGACCTCCGCTTTCCTTGAACGGGCTTCCTCGTCGCTCCCCCACCCTGGGGTGCGTGCGGTCTGAACACATTGAGTATGCCACGTTGCCCGTCCACTCGGGGCGTGAGCGAAGACGATCGGCCGGCGCGAGGATGCTATTCCCTCTCCTCGCCGCGCATGAGGCGTTCGTACATCACGGAGTTCGCGGCGAGCTCCACCGAATCGTCGAGGGGCTCGAGCTCGGCCGTGCCATGGCGATGCTCGAGGGCGCGCGCGAGCACCCAATCGGCCACGCCGGGGTTCTTCGGGAGAAGCGGACCGTGGATGTAGGTGCCGAGTATGGTGCCCGAGATCGCGCCCTCCTCGCCGGTCTTGTCGTCGTTGCCGTGCCCGAAGGCCACCGTGCCGAGGGGCTTCACCCCGGCTCCGAGATGCGTGCGGCCGCCGTGGTTCTCGTAGCCCACGATCGGATGCGCGCAGATCTCGCTTTGGATGGCGATGTTGCCGATGAGGCGCGGCGAGCCACGGTCGGTGGTGAGGTCGATGAGGCCGAGTCCCTCGAGCGTCTCCTCGCCCATCGCGTAGGAATGGCCGAGGAGTTGGTAGCCACCGCAGACGGCCAAGAGGGCACCGCCGTCGCCCGCGAAGGCCTTGAGCTCGGCCTTTTGGGCGAGGAGGCGCTCGCAGACGATGCGCTGCTCGCGGTCGGAGCCACCACCGATGAAGACGAGGTCGAAGTCCGCGAAATGGGGGCGCTCCGTGAGCGACACCTCCTGGACGCGCGCCTCGATGCCACGCCATTCGAGCCGTTTGGCGAGCGTGAGGATGTTGCCGCCGTCGCCGTAGAGGTTGAGCGCCTCGGGGAAGAGGTGGCAGATGGAAAGCGACTTCGCCGCGCTCATAGGGCCTCGGCCTCCCGGTCGAGCTCGGCCTTCGCGGGCCAGAGCGCGCTGTAGTTGCAGAGCGCGTAGAGCGGATCGGCCTCGCCCTCGGCGTCTGGCTCCCCCGCCTCGAGCGCGCGAATGGCCTCGGCCACCGTGCGGGCGATCGGCGCGTCCATGCCGGCGTACTTCATGCGCACCTGCACGTCGTGGGCCCGGTGGCCACCCGCCACCACGCGAAGCCGTCCCGCCCGCGCCTCCTCGGCGAGGCGCTCGAAGTCCACATCCCAAATCCAGGAGATGTCCTTGCCGTCGTTGTAGTCGTCGTTGATCACGAAAAACGCCGCCTTGGGACGCTCATCGGCGAGCATGAGCGAGATGTTCTGGTTGAAGCCGGTGGGGTTCTTCGCGAGGTTGAGCACGATCTCGCGATTTGCGAGGCGATAGTGCTGGAGGCGGCCGTTCTTCGGATCGTAGCCCGCGAGCGCGCGCGAGAAGGCCTCGGCGGGCACGCCCATGAGCGTCGCCGCGGCGAAGGCGCCGAGGAGGTTGTAGACCATGTACATGCCGCCGAAGCCGGCTTCCACCTTCGCAAGGTGCGCGCCCTGGCCATCGAGGACCTCGAAGGCCACGCCCGCGCTCGTCACGCTGATGCCCCTCGCGCGAAAATCCAGCGCGGGCCGTGCGAAATCGCAGGCGGGACAGCTGAAATCGCCGAGCTGCGCGTAGGCGCGCCACGCATAGCCGAGCTCCGCCCCGCACACTTGGCAGAAGCGCGCCTCGGGCACGCGGTCGGGCGGAGGCGGGAGCGTCTCATCGATGCCGAAGGCGACGACCTTCGTGCCGTGGTGGGCGGCGCGCCTCGCCACGCCCATGGAGAGCGGATCGTCGCCGCAGACGATGAGCCCCGTCGAGGGAGAGGCCGCGAGCGCCTCCACGAGGCAATCCTGGACGTGGTCGATCTCGCCCGCGCGGTCGAGTTGGTCGCGGAAGAGGTTCAAGAGCACGAGCCAACGCGGCTCGAGCTGCGGCAGCACGTGCACGCAGGAGAGCTCGTCGGCCTCCATCACCGCCCAGTCGGCGCCCTTGTCGAAGAGCATCGCGCTCGTGATGCCGGCGAGCATGTTCGCCCCGCGCCAGTTGCAGTCCACGGAAAGGCCCGCCTCCTGCGCGGCGCGTGCGAGGACGTTCGTGGTCGTGGTCTTGCCGTTCGTGCCGCACACGACGACCGCACCCTTCGAAAGCGAGGTGCGAAGGCTCGCCAGGAGCCTCGGGTCGAGCGCAAGCGCCACGCGCCCGGGAAGTTGCGAGGCGTTGCGCCCTACAAGGCGAAGGAGCCGGCTCGTGGCGCGACCGGCGCGGCGGGAGATGGCGGCTCTCAGACCCACGGGCTAGAACGCGTCCGCCTGGGACGGCTCGTCCTCCACCTTCACCACGTCCTCGATGCGCAGGTTCACGCCCGAGACGACGAGCCCCGTCATGCGTGCGAGCTCGGCGATCACGGCGTCGCGCACGTGCTCGAACACGGTGGGGGCGAAGTAGCCGTACTCCATGATGATGGAGATGTTGAGCCTCACCGAGCTGTCCGGCATCACCTCCACGCCCACGCCCTTCGTGGGGGCGTTTCCGGTGAAGGTCTCCTGGAGGCGGTTGTAGAACCCGCCCTTCATGCCCACGACGCCTTCCACGCCCACGCAGGCGGTGGCCACGATCTTCTCGATCACGCCGTTCGAGAAGGTGAGGGAATCCTCGGTCTCGATCACGCCCGAGGCGCTGTCCTCGAAGCCCGCGACGATGCCGTCGTCCGGGGTCTCGCCGATGGCGACGATATCGGGGTTCTCGTAGGTGTCAGGCATGGAGGATCCTTCCTCGCGCGGGACGCGCGCGCCGCGCTAGTGACGGGGATAGCTCGAATCCGAGGAGCGGATGAGGTTCATGAGCGCGCGGACGATCTTCGGATCCCCGTCGAGGTATTGGCCGAACGCCACGCCGATGAGCACGAGGAACGCGATGAAGAGCGTCTGCCAGAAGCCGAGGATGAAGATGAGGATCGCCGCAAGGAAGCCGATGAATCCCCAGAGTATGGCGTTGCCGTGTCCCGGGAAGACGCCCTCCGCGAAGGCGGTCGCCCGCTCGCGCGCCCCGTCGACCGCAGCGCGCGCCTGGCGCCCTCCTCGGCCGAAGTCCTCGCTCGTGAAGGTGCGCCGACGGGCTCTCGGAAAAGCTCCGCCGGGGGCGGATGCGTCGTCGGCGACGTTGACGCTCACCTTGACCTCGGGCCGCTCATCGATGGGCATCGCTCACCTCACACTCCCGCCTCGTCGCCATCCCAGCCGGCGATCGGCGTGGGCTCCACGCGCACGGTGGGCTCGGACGGGCCCGTCTCGATGCCGAAGTCCGGGGCACCCACCGCAAGATCGCCGAGGTCGTGGCGGATCTCGCGATTGGCGCGATGGGTTGCGCTCGGCACGTAGCTCACGCCGTTGCCGGAGCGCGTGGGCGCAACCGGCGCACCGGGCCCGATATCGCCCGTCGAGCGCGGCTCCACGAAGCGGATGGTGATGTCCTTCAGCGCGGGCCCCGTGAGGCGCGTGAGGCCCTCGCGCAGGCGCTCGTTCAGCTTCTGGGCCTCCACCTGCACATTCACCGACTGGTAGGGCTGCACGGACACGCGCACGTCCACCTCGTCCTTGCGATGCACCTTCACCACGACCTTGGTGACGACGCAGGTACCGTCCTGCTCGGCGAGGTAGGTGGCCTGCGAGGCGATCGCCGAGCGCGCGATCGTCACCTTCGCGCCGTCACCGGAGAGCACCTCCACATCGTGGTGGCGCCGCATGGTGCAGCCGCGAATGAAGAGCCCGAGAAAACCGAGGACGAGGAAGAGCAGGCAGAGCTCCACCACGAAGAGGTACCACTCGATGGCGAAGAAGCTCGAGAAGAGCGTGGTCCACGGACCGATCCACGGCAGCGCGAGCACCGCGAGCACGACGATGCCCACCAGCGAGAAGACGATGAGGCAGAAACGCTTGAAGCTCTCCACGATCCTCCCCTCGCTCGAGCCTTACCCCCTCGCGCGAGCGCGCTACTCCTCGTCGAGCGCCGCCAGGACCTCGTCGGTGATGTCCATGGTGGTGTAGACGTTCTGCACGTCCTCGAGATCCTCGAGGCGATCGACGAGACGCTCCACCTTCTTGGCGTCGGAGGCGGACACCTCCACGGGGGTGGTGGCCTCCATCACGAGCTCGGAGCCCTTCACCTCGACGCCTTGCTCGGCGAGCCCCTTCACCACGCTGCCGAGGCTCTGCATGGAGGTCCAGATGGTCCACACGTCGCCATCGTCCGCGTAGTCGTCGCCACCGGCCTCGGCCACGGCCATCATGAGCTCGTCCTCGTCCGGCATCTTCTCCTTCTCCACGGCGATGCGCCCCTTGCGCTCGAACTGGAACGCCACGGAACCGCCGGTGCCGAGATTGCCGCCGGAGTGCGCGAAGGCGCTGCGCACGTCGGCCGCGGTGCGATTGCGGTTGTCGGTGAGGCACTCCACGTAGAAGGCCACGCCGGCCGGGCCATAGCCCTCGTAGGAGATCTCCTCGTAGTTCGCGGCGTCGGAACCGGCGCCGAAGGCCTTGTCGATGGCCGCCTTGATGCGCGCGTTCGGCATGGATTCGAGGCGCGCCTTCGCCACGGCGGAGGCGAGGCCGGCGTTGTTGTCGGGATTGGGATCGCCGCCGAGCTTCGCGGCGACGGTGATGTTGCGGGAGAGCTTGGAGAAGAGCGACGAGCGCTTGGCGTCTTGGGCGGCCTTGCGGTGCTTGGTGGTGGCCCACTTTGAATGTCCGGACATGAAACTCCTCGGTTGATCGACACAGTTCGAAAACAAGCGTACCACGCCGGGCGCGCAATCGCCGAGGCCGGTGCGCCAATGGAGGAAACGACCTCGTGCTCCCCGCGGGAACTGGGTAGGTCTTGCCATGGCGGGGACCTCACAAGATGGCAGCGGCGAGGGGGTGTGGCGTGACCGAGACCTTCTTCTCCTTGGCCGTCATCTGCGCCATCACGTTCCTCGCGCCGCTCGTGTGCTCGCTCATCCCCGGGGGATGGGTGCAGTCCTCGGCGCTCGTGCTCTTGCTCGGAGCCGTCTTCGGGCCGCACATGCTCGACCTCATCGACCCCGGCGCCCCTGGGCTCCTCTTCCTCCAGCAGCTCGGCCTCGCGTTCCTCTTCCTCATTGGCGGCTACGAGCTCAGGCCCTCCGAGGTCATGGGCAGGACCGGCCGCCACGCGGCGGTCTCCTGGCTCTTCTCCTTCGCGGTGGCGCTCGGCCTGCTCGCGCTCCTCGCCATGGCGGGGCCGCTTCCCGAGGACCTCTCCGTGAACGGGTGGATCGCGCTCGCCATCGCCCTCACCTCCACGAGCTACGGCAAGGTGAACGCCGTCTTGAAGGAGCGAAACGCGCGCGAGAGCAAGTTCGGGCAGGTCGTCGTCTCCTACGGCGCGACGGGCGAGCTCCTGCCGATCGTGGCCATCGCCATCCTGCTCGCCGACGAGAACCCGCTCACGGAGATCGTGATCCTCGTGATCTTCTGCCTCGCGGCGCTCGCCATCTCGCGCATCGCGGCGCACGAACGCTCGAAGAAGACGCTCCTCGACCAGACGCTGCGCCACAGTTCGAACGCGCCGCAGCTCTTGCTCCAGCTCACGATCCTCATC
>CANPVI010000028.1 GCA_947581665.1 uncultured Atopobiaceae bacterium
CCTTCATGTGCTGGTCGATGATGTTGGCGCTCTCCACCACGGCCTCTTCGGGCGTGATGGCGCCGTTCGTCTCCACCTCGAGCACGAGGCGATCGTAGTCGGTGCGCTGGCCCACGCGGCAGGGCTCCACGTACTTCGCGCAACGCCGCACGGGGCTGAAGAGCGAATCGACGCGGATGAGGCCGATGGGATCGCCATCCTCTTCGTTGTCCTCGCCGCTCACGTAGCCGCGACCGGAGGTGATGGAGAGCGTCATGGCGAGGTGCGCGCCCTCGCCGAGATGGCAGAGCACGAGCTCGGGGTTCACGAGCTCGAAGCCGGCCGGGAGGTCGAGGTCGGCGGCGGTGAGGGTCATGGGGCCATCGGCCACCACGGAAGCCTCGCCCGCCTCGATGGAGCTCACGGCCTTGAAGACGAGTTTCTTCACGTTCAAGACGATGTCGGTGACGTCCTCGTAGACGCCCTCCACCACGGAGAACTCATGCTGGACGCCCTCGATCTGGATGGCGTCGACCGCCACGCCCGTAAGCGAGGAGAGCAGCACCCGGCGCATGGAGTTGCCGAGGGTGTCGCCGTAGCCGCGCTCGAGGGGCTCGACGGAGATGCGGGCGATGGTGGGAGTGACTTCCTTCACCGACACGCGGGGTCGAATGAATTCGGACATGGGCTACCTTCCCGTCTCGACCGGTTACTTCGAATAGAGCTCGACGATGAGCTGTGCGTCGATATCGAGGTCAATCTGGTCGCGTACGGGGATTTGGAGCACCTGGCCCGAGAGCTTCTCGATGTCCACCTCGAGCCACGCGGGGACCGCCATCGATTGGGACGCGATGATGGCCTCCTTGATGGGCAGGAGATCGCGGAACTTCTCCGCGACGGCCACCACGTCGCCGGCCTTCACGCGAAAAGACGGGATGTCGACGCGTTTGCCGTTGACGGTGATGTGGCCGTGGCGCACGGTCTGGCGCGCCTCCTTGCGGGTGCGCGCGAAGCCGAGGCGGAAGACCACGTTGTCGAGTCGGGTCTCGAGGATCGACATCAAGATGTCGCCCGTGATGCCCTCGTACTTCAGGGCGAGGTCGTAGTAGCTGCGGAACTGCTTCTCGAGCACGCCGTAGATGAACTTCGCCTTCTGCTTCTCGCGGAGCTGGCGGCCGTACTCGGATTCCTGCCGGCGCTGGCGACGGGAGGGCTGGCGCGTGGACTGCTTGTTGTAGCCCATGACCTGCGGCTCGATGCCCAGCTGGCGGCAGCGTTTAAGGACGGGCGTCCTATCGATTGCCATGGGGATCTCCTTGGGATGCTAGACGCGACGACGCTTGCACGGACGGCAACCGTTATGCGCGATGGGGGTCTTGTCCTGGACGCTCGAGACCTCGAGGCCGGCGGCCTGGAGCGAGCGAATGGCCGTCTCGCGGCCCGACCCGGGCCCACGCACGAAGACGGCGACTTTCTTCATCCCGTGCTCCATGGCGGTGCGGGCACAGGCCTCGGCGGCCATCTGCGCCGCGAACGGGGTCGACTTGCGCGAGCCCTTGAAGCCCACGGTGCCCGCCGACTGCCAGGCGATGACGTTTCCCTGGGGGTCGGTGATGGAGATGATCGTGTTGTTGAACGAGCTCTTGATGTGGGCCTGGCCCACGACGATGTTCTTGCGGTCGGCGCGGCGGATGCGCGTCTGCTGCGTACGCTTGCGTGATGGCATGGGCTAGCCCCTCTTCTTCGCGCCGATTTGACGCCTCTTGCCCTTGCGGGTGCGGGCGTTGGTGTGGGTGCGCTGGCCGCGCACGGGGAGCCCGCGGCGATGGCGAAGACCGCGATAGCACCCGATGGCCATGAGGCGATCGATGTTGGTGCGGGTGTCGCGACGGAGGTCGCCCTCGACGGTGAGGTTCTGATCGATGTAATCGCGAATGCGGCTGGTCTCGTCCTCGGTGAGGTCGTTGACCTTGGTGGCAGGGTCGATGCCGGTGGCTTCGCAGATCTTGGTGGCAGTGGTGCGTCCGATGCCAAAGATGTAGGTGAGGCCGATGTCGACGCGCTTCTCGCGTGGCAGGTCTACGCCGGAGATACGTGGCACTTTACGAGGCTCCTCTCTAGCCTTGGCGCTGCTTGTGGCGCGGGTTCTCGCAAATGACATAGACCTTGCCGTGACGGCGAATGATCTTGCATTTGTCGCACATCTTCTTGACCGAAGGGCGAACCTTCATGGTGTGCTCCTTAGAAAACCGTGGCTTTTCTTCCTATGAAAACGCCCAGCCGCAGGCGTGGATGTTCGTGCTCGGATGGTGCGGGCAGTGCTGGGTGCGGGTGGTGCCGTGCGCGCTACTTGTAGCGGTACGTGATGCGTCCGCGGGTGAGGTCGTAGGGTGAAATCTCCACGACCACGCGGTCGCCCGGGAGGATGCGGATGTAGTTCATGCGGATCTTCCCGGAGATGGTGCAGAGAATCGTGCGGCCGTTCTCCAGCTCGACGTTGAACATGGCGTTGGGCAGCGGTTCCCTGACCGTTCCCTCGAGCTCGATGGCGTCCTGCTTGCTCACGAAACCCCTTTCAAGCGTCCAGCGCGCAAACTTCTATGCTAGTGGTTGCGCGCCCTTTTTGCCACACAGAACGGAGAGCGCAGACAAGTTCCTCATGCACTGACTCCGCCCTCCATGGCACACCACGGACCCTCGTCATCGCACGTGAGGATGACGGGGCCATCGTCGGTGATGGCGATCGTGTTCTCGTAGTGAGCCGCGCACGAGCGGTCCTTGGTGACCACCGTCCAGCGGTTCGGCATCGTTTCGTTCTTCGGGCTCCCGCGCGTGATCATCGGCTCGATGGCGATGACCATGCCGGCTTGGAGGCGCGTGCCGCGGCCGCGACGCCCGTAGTTCGGCACGTTGGGCTCCTCGTGCATCACGCGCCCCACGCCATGGCCCACATACTCGCGCACCACGCCGAAGCCGTGGCGCTCGGCGTACTCCTGTACGGCGGCGCCGAGATCGCCGAGGTGGTTGCCGGGCACGGCGAGGTCGATCGCGCGCTTCAGGCAGTCGCGGGTGACCTCGCAGAGCTCGCGATCCACGGGATCGGGCTCGCCGCAGAAGAAGGTCCAAGCGTTGTCGCCCACCCAGCCGTCCACCACGGCGCCGGTGTCGATGGAGACGATGTCGCCCTCCTTGAGGATGGTCTCAGGGGAGGGGATGCCGTGGACGATCTGCGCGTTGATGGAGGAGCAGATGGAGGCCGGGAAGCCGCCGTAGCCCTTGAAGGCGGGGGTGCCGCCGTGGAGGCGGATGATCTGCTCGGCGATGCGATCGAGCTCGGCCGTGGAGACCCCGGGGCGGATATGCGCGCCAACCCGCCGAAGCGCCATCTTGGACAGCGCTCCCGCGGGCTTCATCGCCTCTATCTCTTGTGGGGTCTTGAGGCGGATCAAAGGCCCAGACGCTCCTTCACCTCGGCATACACCGCATCGGGATCGCGATCGCCGTCCACCTTCACGAGCAGGCCCTCGTCCTCGTAGTAGCCGAGGAGCGGCTCGGTGGCCTTGGCGTAGACGTCGAGGCGGTTCTTGATGGTCTCGGGCTTGTCGTCATCGCGCTGGTACATCTCGCCGCCGCAGCGCGGGCACACGGCATCTGCGGAGGTGCCGGTGTAGCCGCAGTTCCTGCACACGCGGCGGTTCGAGAGGCGGTTGACGATGACCTCGGGCTCCACGTCCACGAGGAGCGCGGCGTCGATCTTCACGCCGAGCTCGGGGAGGGCGGCGTCGAGCGCGCGAGCCTGGTCGAGGTTGCGCGGGAAGCCGTCGAGGATGAAGCCCTTCTTGGCGTCGGGCTCGGCGAGGCGCTCCTTCACGAGGCCGATCACCAGCTCGTCGGGCACGAGCGCGCCCTTGTCCATGTAGCCCTTGGCCTCCACGCCGAGCGGCGTGGCGTTCTTCACGGCCGCGCGCAGGAGGTCGCCCGTGGAGATGTGGGCGAAGCCGAACTCCTCGACGAGCTTCTGGGCCTGGGTGCCCTTCCCCGCTCCCGGGGCTCCGAGCAGGACGATGTTCATGGGCGCTCCCTTCGAGCGAGGGCGGTGCGGACGAACCTAGCGGATGAAGAGCCCGTCGTAGTCGTGGGTCTTCAGCTGGCTCTCGATCTGCGTGAGGGTGTCGAGCGCGACGCCCACCATGATGAGGATCGAGGTGCCACCGAACGCCTGGATGAGGGCGTTGTTGGTGAAGGTGAAGAGGATCGAGGGCACCACGGCGAGCAGCGCGAGGAAGAGGCCGCCCGGAAGCGTGATGTTCTTCAGCGTGTTGCGGATGTAGCGCGCGGTGGCCGCGCCCGGACGCACGCCGGGAATGAAGCCGCCCTGGCGCCTCAGCTGGTCGGCGGTGTCCTCGGGGTTGAAGACGATCGTCGTGTAGAAGTACGCGAAGACGACGATCAGCACGACCGTGAGGATCCAGTTGATCCAACCGTTGGAGATGGCGTTCGCCGTGGCTTGGATCCAGTCGACCGTGGGGAAGAAGACCGCGATCTGCGCCGGGAAGTAGAGGATGGCGGACGCGAAGATGATGGGGATGACGCCCGCGGTGTTCACCTTGATGGGGAGGTAGGTGGACTGGCCGCCCATCACGCGACGCCCCACGACGCGCTTGGCGTACTGGATGGGGATCCTGCGCTGGCCACGCTCGATGTAGATGATGAGCGGGATGATGATGAGCGTGATGAGGAGCACGGCCACCGTCATGATGATGCCCGTGACGTCGTTGCCCAGCGAGGACAGGATCGACGTGGGCAGGCCGCTCATGATGTTGCAGAAGATGATGAGGCTCATGCCGTTGCCGATGCCGTACTGCGTGATGACCTCGCCGAGCCACATGATGATGATCGCGCCCGCGAGCATCGTGACCACGACGATAGTCGAGGTGAGCCAGAGCGGCGCGTCGATGGCCGTGAAGTCGATTCCGTAGGCGTCGCTCTGGAAGAGGAAGAGGTAGCCCACGGAGTTGAGCAGCGCGAGGCCGACGGTGAGGTAGCGCGTGTACTGCGTGATCTTGCGCTGGCCCGCCTCGCCCTCCTTGGAAAGCGCCTGGAGGGACGGCACCACGCTCTGGAGCATCTGGATGATGATCTGCGAGGTGATGTAGGGCATGATGCCGAGGCTGAAGACCGACATGCGCGCGAGCGCGCCGCCCGAGAAGAGGTTCAGGAGGGCGAGCGCGCTTTGGTCGGAAAGCGCCGTTTGGAACTGATTCAGCATCCCCTCGAAGGGAATGCCGGGAATCGGCACGTAGGCGCCCACGCGATACAGCAAGAGGATCGCGAGGGTGATCGCGATCTTCTTGCGCACGTCATGGACTTTGAGCGCCCGGCTGACGGATTCAAACACTAGGCAACCTTCCCGCCGGCAGCTTCGATCTTGCTCTTGGCTCCGGCCGAGACTTTCGCGACGTCGACGGTGAGCGCCTTCGTGAGCTCGCCGTCGCCGAGGACCTTCACGAGCGTGTGCTCGTGCTTGATGACGCCCTTGGCCACGAGCGCGGCGTTGTCCACCGTGTCGCCGGCCTCGAAGAGGCCCTCGAGGCGTCCCACGTTCACCGGCGCGTACTCCACGCGGTTGCGATTGGTGAAGCCGGGGAGCTTCGGGAGGCGCATCGCGAGGGGCATCTGCCCGCCCTCGAAGCCCGAGCCCTTCCCGCCACCGGAGCGCGAGAGCTGGCCCTTGTAGCCGCGGCCGGCCGTGGTGCCCTGGCCGGAGGAATTGCCGCGGCCGAGGCGCTTGCGGTTCTTGGTGGCGCCCTTCGCGGGCGCGAGGTCGTGAAGCTGCATGATGGGCTAAACCTCCTCGACCTTCACGAGGTGCTTGATCTTGAAGAGCATGCCGCGGACGCTGGGGTTATCCGGCTTTTCCACGACGTCGCCCGTGTGGCGCAGGCCGAGCGCGGCCACGGTGGCGCGCTGATCCTTCTTCACGGAGGCCTGGGCGCTCTTCACGAGCGTGATCTTGAGGGTGGAGGCCATGGGCTAGTCCTCCTTCTTCGAGCCGAACATGTGGCCCACGGTGATGCCGCGACGCTCGGCGGTCTGCTCGGGGCTCTGGAGCTCCTTCAGGCCCTCGGCCGCAGCCTTGATGATGTTGAGGGCGTTGTTGGTGCCGAGGGACTTCGAGAGCACGTTGCGGATGCCGGCGAGCTCGAAGAGCGGGCGCACGGGACCGCCGGCGATGACGCCGGTGCCCTCGATGGCCGGCTTGATGAGCACGCGGCCGGCGCCGAAGCGACCCTCCACCGCGTGCGGGATCGAGCCAACCTCGGTGAGGGGGATCTCGAACATGTTCTTCTTGGCGTCCTCGACGGCCTTCGAGATGGCCAGCGGCACTTCGGCCGACTTGCCCATGCCGAGGCCGACCTTGCCCTTCCCGTCGCCCACGACGACGAGTGCGGCGAGCGAGAAGCGGCGACCGCCCTTCACGACCTTGGACACCCTGTGGATGAAGACGACGCGCTCCTGGAGCTCGGAAGCTTCGCGCGGACGTCGAGTGCGTGGCATCTTGCTACCTCCTAGAACTCCAAGCCCGCCTCGCGGGCACCCTCGGCCAAAGCCTGCACGCGGCCATGGTAGATGCGGCCACCACGGTCGAAGCGCACCTGCTTCACCCCGGCGGCGACGGCGCGCTCGCCCACCATCTTGCCCACGAGCTTGGCGGCCTCTTTGTTCGAGCCGATCTTGCCCGTGGAGCGGAACTCGGGGTCGAGCGTGGAGCCCGCGCAGATGGTGTGCGCGTCCACGTCATCGATCACCTGGGCGTAGATGTGCTTGTTCGTGCGCGTCACGGCCAAGCGCGGACGGTCGGGAGTGCCCCGAAGCTGGTCCTTGCCGCGGCGATGGCGGTGCTTGAGGCCCTGGTGCTTTGCCTTCATCTTGTTCATGGGCTTGTTCAGTCTCCTTCAGGAAGCGGGTGCTTGGTGCGAGTGTTGCGCACTACTTGGCGGCCTTGCCGAGCTTGCGGCGCACGTGTTCGTTCTCATAGCGGATGCCCTTGCCCTTGTAGGGCTCGGGGGGCCGCTTGGCGCGGATATCGGCGGCCACCTGGCCCACACGCTCCTTGGAGATGCCCTTCACGGAGATGTGGGTGTTGTCGGGCACCTCGAAGGAGATGCCGTCGTCCGCCGCGATCTTCACGGGGTGCGAGTAGCCGAGCGCGAGCTCGAGGTCGCGACCCTTCAGCGTGGCGCGGTAGCCCACGCCCACGAGCTGGAGTTTCTTCTCAAAGCCCTCGGAGACGCCGACGACCATGTTGTGCACGAGGGTGCGGGTGAGGCCGTGCTGGGCATTGGCCTCGGTGCTCTCGTCCACGGGGGTGACGACGAGCGTCGTGCCCTCCTCGGCGATCTTCACGAGCGGCGAGAACGTGCGCGTGAGCTCGCCCTTGGGGCCCTTCACGGCGAGAGTCTGCCCGTCGATGGTGCAGGTGACCCCACCCGGGATCTCGACGGGGATCTTTCCGATGCGCGACATCCGCTTATCCTTTCGCTTCTTCTCTTACCAAACGTAGGCGATGACCTCGCCACCCACACCGGCGGCGCGGGCGTCGCGATCGCACATCACGCCCTTGGACGTGGAGACCACGGCCGTGCCGAGGCCGCCCAGGACGCGCGGGAGGTCGTCGACGGAGCTGTAGATGCGAAGCCCCGGCTTCGAGATACGGCGCAGACCGCGAATGACGCGGGTCTTCTTGGGCCCGTACTTCAGGGTGATGGTGAGGGTCTTCTGGGGCTCGGTGTCCTCGACGGAATAGGACTCGATGTAGCCCTCCTCCTCGAGAACCCGCGCGATCTCAGCCAACACCTTGGAAGACGGCATGGACACGGTGTCCTTGTGGGCCGTTCCGGCGTTGCGGATGCGGGTGAGCATGTCGGCAATGGGGTCTGTGACGTTCATCCTCGAACTCCTTGGGTGACGATGGCTCGCTCACTCAGTGGCGCGCGCGAGCTCTCGCGATTTCCTACCAGCTGGCCTTGCGAACGCCGGGCAGCTCGCCGGCGAGCGCGAGCTCGCGCAGGCAGACGCGGCAAAGGCCGAACTTGCGGTAGACCGAGTGGGGCCTGCCGCACCTCTGGCAACGCCGAACCTCTCGGCAGCTGTACTTCGGGGTGCGCTGGGACTTGACGATCATCGACGTCTTGGCCACGGGGAAAGTCCTTTCGTGCGAGAGTGGGGCGCCGACTAGGCGTCACGCTTGAACGGGAAGCCGAAGCCTTCGAGGAGCGCCCTGCCCTCCTCGTCGGTGGCGGCGGTGGTGACGATGGTGATGTCCATGCCGCGGGTGCGGTCCACCTTGTCGAAGTCGATCTCCGGGAAGATCGTCTGCTCGGTGACGCCCATGGAGAAGTTGCCGCGCCCGTCGAAGCTCTTGGGGCTGATGCCGCGGAAGTCGCGGATGCGCGGGATGGCCACGGCGATGAGGCGATCGAGGAAGTCCCACATGCGGTCGCCGCGAAGCGTGACCTTCGCGCCGATCTTCATGCCCGCGCGAAGCTTGAAGCTCGCGATGGACTTCTTGGCCTTGGTGACGAGCGGCTGCTGGCCGCAGATGGTGCGGAGGTCGGCGACGGCGCCGTCGATGGCCTTCGAATCCACCGCGGCCTCGCCCACGCCCATGTTCACCACGATCTTCTCGATCTTGGGAACCATCATGGGGTTCGTGTAGTTGAAGCGCTCCTGGAGCTGGCCCCTCACCGTGTCGGCGTAGAGGGTCTTCAGGCGCGGAACGTAGACGTCCGCCTTCCCTTCCGCGGGAGCCGCTTGCATATTGGCATCCTTGGTGGCCATGGTTTCCTTCCTTTAGCGAGGTTTGGTGCGCGGGGTTTCCGATCTCGCGCCCTTCGGGGCTGCCCCCGAAGGCCTCATGCTCGCGCGGCTCCTAGAAATGGGCGCCGCACTTCTTGCACACGCGAACCTTCTTGCCGTTCTCCACGATATGGCCCACGCGGGTCTTCTCAGAGCACTTCGGGCACACGAGCATCACGGTGGAGGCGTCGACGGTGCCCTCGCGATCGACGATGCCGCCGGGGTTGTTCGGGCCCTGGGCGCGCTGGTGCTTCTTCACCATTGCGACGCCCGCGACCGTCACCCTGCCGGTGGCGGGATTGACGCGACGCACCTCGCCGCGCACCCCGCGATCCTTGCCGGAGAGCACCTCGACGGTGTCGCCCTTCTTCACATGCAGGCTGTTCATCATTCTCCTAGAGGGTCTCGGGGGCCAGGGAGACGATCTTCATATAGCGGCGGTCGCGCAGCTCGCGCGCCACCGGCCCGAAGATGCGGGTCCCGATCGGGCCGCCGTCCTTGTCGATGAGGACGCAGGCGTTCTGGTCGAAGCGGATGAAGGAGCCGTCCTTGCGGCGGAGCGCCTTCTTCGTGCGCACGACTACGCAGCGCACGACGTCGCCCTTCTTCACGTTGCCGCCGGGCGTGGCCTCCTGCACCGCGCAGACGATGACGTCTGCGATGCCGGCGTAGCGACGCTTGGAGCCACCGAGCACCTTGATGCACCTCACCTTGCGCGCGCCGGAGTTGTCGGCGACGGTGAGCATCGTCTGCATCTGGATCATGGGTTCCTCCGATAGGTCTTGATCTGTTGGCGAGCGGGGCGGGCCCTACTCGGCCTTCTCCACCACGTCGACGAGGCGCCAACGTTTGGTCTTGGACAGCGGGCGCGTCTCCATCACGCGCACGGTGTCGCCGAGCGCGGCTTCGCCCTTCTCGTCGTGGACGTGGAGCTTCTTCGAGCGGTTCATCATCTTCTTGTACTTGGGGTGCGGCACCCGCTCGTGGATGGTGACGGTGATGGTCTTCTCACCGGCGAGCGAGGTCACGACGCCCTGACGCACCTTGCGGCGATTGCGTACGACGGTTTCAGGCATTGACACTCCCCTACTTGGACGCGTTGGCCGCGGCGAGCTCACGGGCGCGGATCTCGGTTTGGATGCGGGCGATGTCGCGCTTCACGGTGGTCACGCGAGCCGTGTTGTCGAGGCGGCTCGTGGCCATCTGGAAGCGGAGGTTGAAGAGCTCCACACGACCGTCCTCGAGCTTCTGGGCGAGCTCGGCGTCGGAGAGGGCCCTCACTTCTTGAGGCTTCATAACAGGTATCCCCCTTACACCGCGTCCGTGCGCGAGACGATCTTGGTCTTGATGGGAAGCTTGTGCTGCGCGAGGCGCAGGGCCTCCTTGGCCACGTCCTCGGGAACGCCGTCGATCTCGAACATGATGCGGCCGGGCTTCACCACGGCGACCCATTCCTCGGGGTTGCCCTTGCCGGAGCCCATGCGGGTCTCGGCGGGCTTCTTGGTGATGGGCTTGTCGGGGAAGATGTTGATCCACACCTTGCCGCCACGGCGCATGCGACGGGTCATGGCGATACGGGCCGCCTCGATCTGGCGGTTCGTGATCCAGTGGCGCTCTTCCGCGCGGATGCCCCAGGAGCCGAAGTTCAGGGTGGTGCCACCCTTGGCCTTGCCCTTCATGGAGCCGCGCTGGACCTTGCGGTGGAGTACGCGCTTGGGTGCGAGCATTTAGCGACCCCTCCTCTCCATGCGGCGACGCGGACGGGCCGTGGTGCCCTCGAGCGCCGGGTTCCTAAACACCTGGCCGGGAAGCTGCTCACCGAGGTAGATCCATGTCTTCACGCCGCAGGAGCCCATGATGGTGCGAGCCGTGGACGTGGCGAAGTCGATCTTGGCGCGAAGCGTCTGCAGCGGCACGCGGCCATCGCGGTACCACTCGCGCCTGCCCATCTCGGCGCCGCCGAGACGTCCGGAGCACTGGATGCGGATGCCCTTGGCGCCGGCGTTCGAGGCGTTCTGCACGGCCTTGCGCATGGCGCGGCGGAAGGCGATGCGTTGCTCGAGCTGCTCTGCGATGGACTGGCTCACGAGCTGCGCGTCGAGCTCGGGGCGCTTGATCTCGATGACGTCCACGTGCACCGAGCCCTTGGGCGCGCCGGTGAGGGCCTCGAGCTCCTCGCGAAGCTCGTTGATGTCCTTGCCCTTCTTGCCGATTACGATGCCCGGGCGGCCCGAGTAGATGGTCACCTTGATGTCCTGGCCGGCACGCTCGATCTCCACGTGGGAGAGCGCGGCGCGGGCGAGCTTCTTCTTCAGGAAGTTGCGGATCTTGATGTCGCCACCGACGTTGGCGGCGTAGTCCTTGTCGGCATACCAGCGAGAACGCCAGTCCTCGGTGACGCCGAGGCGAAAGCCGGTGGGAGAGACCTTCTGGCCCATGGCGCTACGCCTCCCTTCTCGGAGCGACGGTGACGGTGATGTGGCTCGTGCGCTTGTTGATGCGCGACGCGGAGCCCTTGGCCCTCGGGCGTATGCGCTTCAGCGTGGGGCCCTCATCGACGTAGGTCTCGAAGACGTAGAGGTCGTCTTCGCGGATTCCGTTGTTCTCGTAGGCGTTCGCCACGGCGGAGCGTAGGACCTTCTCCACGTCCGTCGCAACCGCCTTCGGGCTGAAGTGCAGGAGGTCGAAGGCGTCGGTCACGCTCTTCTTGCGGATCTGGTCCACCACGAGGCGCGCCTTGCGCGGGGCCACGCGCACATACTTGGCCGTCGCGGAGACGTGGTTTTTGTTGGTGTCGGTCTTGACCATGTTTTGCGGTCTCCTTAGCGCGCTTAGGACTTATGTCCGCGGAAGGTGCGGGTGGGAGCGAACTCGCCGAGCTTGTGGCCCACCATGGACTCGGTGACGTAGACGGGCACATGGCGGCGACCGTCGTGGACGGCGATGGTGTGGCCCACCATGTCGGGGAAGATCGTCGAGGCCCGAGACCACGTCTTGATGACGTCGTGGGTGCCGGCCTCGTTCTGGGCGATCACGCGCTCGAGGAGACGGGTCTCCACGTACGGTCCCTTTTTCAGGCTTCTACTCATGGGATTCGCTCCTTTGGCGCTACTTCGTGCGGCGACGACGGATGATGAGCGCGTTGCTCTGCTTCTTGGGGTCGCGGGTCTTCTTGCCCTTGGAGGGCTTGCCCCACGGAGACACGGACGGACGGCCCGAGGTGTGGTTCTTGCCCTCGCCGCCGCCATGCGGGTGGTCGACCGGGTTCATGACGGTGCCGCGCACGTGCGGGCGACGACCCTTCCAGCGGTTGCGGCCGGCCTTGCCGATCTTGATGTTGGCGTGGTCGGCGTTGCCCACCTCGCCCAC
>CANPVI010000029.1 GCA_947581665.1 uncultured Atopobiaceae bacterium
CCCGCATCGGCGAGGACGAGGGCTACGACGTGCTCCTCATCACCGGCGATCGCGACATGTACCAGCTCTCCTCCGAGGCGGTGAAGGTCGTCTCCACGCGAAAGGGCCTCACGGACGTGCAGATCATGACGCCCGACACGGTGGCGGATCTCTATAACGGCATCACGCCAGAGCTCGTGCCGGATTTCTACGGCCTCAAGGGAGACACCTCGGACAACATCCCCGGCGTTCCGGGGATCGGCCCCAAGAAGGCCGCGCAGCTGATCAGCCAATTCGGCACGCTCGACGAGGTGATCGCGCACGCGGACGAGGTCAAGGGAAAGATGGGCGAGAACCTCCGCGCGCACGTGGATGACGCCCTGCTCTCGCGAAAGCTCGCCCTCATCCGCACAGATGCCCCGGTGGAGGTGGATCTTTCCGAGAGCCGGTTCCCGAGCTTCGACCCCGCGGTGGCGCGCGAGGCCTTCGCCGCGCTTGGCATCCGCGCCCTCGCGACGCGCATGCTCGCAATCGCGGGAGGGGAGGGCGCCTTCGAGGAGGAGCCCGAGGAGCGCGAGTTCGTGGTGCCCGAGGCGCTCGGCGGCACCGCGGCGCGCGACGCGTATGCCCGCGCGGCCGAGGAGGGGCGCTGGCTTTGCCTCGGGGTGGACCCCGGCGACCAGGCGAACATCTTCGCCGAGCCGCTCAAGCTCTGGGTGGCCACCGGCTCCGAGCTGCTGCGCTTCGAGGGCGCCGAGGCCATGGACCTCGTGGTCGCCGCGCTCGAGGAGCACAAGGTGGCGGCGATTGACCTCAAATCGCTCATCCACACGGTGTATCCCGCGAACACGTACGAGCCCACGACGCTCGACATCCACAAGGTCTCCGGCGAGCGGCTCTTCGACTGCTCCGTGGCCGCGTACCTCCTCGATTCCTCGGTGGGGGATTATTCGCTCCGTCCGCTCGTGATGAACTACCTCGGCGTCGAGTGCCCGCGCGGCGAGGGCGCTCCCTCGGAGGGCGCGATGGCCGCATGGGCCACCTCGCGCCTCGTGGAGCTCCTCTCCGAACGCCTCTCCAAGGCGGGCGCGCTCCCGTGCTTCCAGGAGATCGAGATGCCGCTCGTGGGCGTGCTCTGCGCCATGGAACGCGTGGGCATGGCGGCGGATCCCCAGACGCTCCACGAGGAAGATGCCGAGCTCTCGGCCACCATCGAGAGCCTCAAGGAGAAGGTCTGGGCGGAGGCCGGCGAGGAGTTCAAGCTCGAATCGCCCAAGCAGCTCTCGCACGTGCTCTTCGAGGTGCTCGGCCTGCCCACGACCGGCCTCAAGAAGACGCGCCGCGGCTTCTACTCCACGAACGCCCAGACGCTCCAAGAGCTCGCGCAGGACTGGGGCATCGTGCGCGACGTGCTCGATTACCGCGAGCTCGACAAGATCCGCTCCACCTACCTCGCCGCCCTCCCCGATCTCATCGCCTCGGATGGGCGCATCCACACCACCTTCAACCAGACGGTGGCGGCGACGGGGCGCCTCTCGAGCTCGAACCCGAACCTCCAGAACATCCCGGTGAGGAGCGAGGTCGGACGCCAGGTGCGCCGTGCCTTCACGGTGGCCGACGATGAGGTCTTCCTCGCGTGCGACTACTCGCAGATCGAGCTCCGGCTCCTCGCGCACCTCTCGGGCGACGAGAACCTCGTGGCCGCGTTCAACTCCGGACGCGATTTCCACGCCCAAACCGCCTCTCGCGTGTTCGGCGTGCCGCTCGAGGAGGTGACGAGCGAGCTCAGGCGCCGCGCGAAGGCCGTGAACTTCGGCATCGTCTACGGCCAACAGGCCTTCGGGCTCGCGCAGAACCTCTCCATCAGCCGGGGCGAGGCGCAGGTGCTGATCGACACCTACTACGCCGCCTATCCCGGCGTGCGTCGCTACCTCGATGACACGGTCGAGCGCGCGCGGAGGCTCGGCTATGCGGAGACGATGTACGGGCGCCGCCGCCCGGTGCCGGACATCACCTCGAACAACTTCCAGCAACGCTCCTTCGCCGAGCGCACGGCCATGAACCATCCCATGCAGGGCTCTGCGGCCGACATCATCAAGATCGCGATGAACCGCGTGGCGGCCGAGCTCGCGCGCGGGGGCTACGAGGCGAGGCTCGTGCTGCAGATCCACGACGAGCTCGACCTCGAAGTGCCGAAGGCCGAGCTCGAGGCCGTGTCCGCGCTCGTGAAGGAGACGATGGAGGGCGTCGTCGAGCTGAAGGTGCCGCTCATCGCCGAGTGCTCCCATGGCGCCACCTGGGCCGACGCGAAGTAGCGGAGCCGCCAGCCCTTTGCGCGGCGGATGCCCCCGCGGCTACATCGAGGCGAGGAGCGCGACGTTGAGGGCGGTGACGATCGCGCCGATCACGAGCAGCACCACCTTGAGCAGCGTCGAGTTCGCGTACTTGCCCATCACGCGCTTCGAGCTCGTGAGGTAGATCTGCACGAAGATCGTGATCGGGAGCTGCATCGAGAGGAGCGCCTGGCTCCAGATGAGGCCGGCGAAGGCGTCGCTCAGGCTAAAGATCACCACGAGCGAGGCCACGAAGGCCGCCACGACTCCGATCGAGGAGTGGCGGTCGTGGATGTCATAGGGCTCGCCCGAGGCCCCGGCGGAGATGGTGCCCGCCGCGAAGCCCGCCGTGATGGAGCTCGAGAGCCCCGCGAGAAGGAGCGCCACGGCGAAGATCCACGAGGCGGCCTGGCCGGCGATGGGCACGAGCACTTGCGCGGCCTCCGCGAGGTCGGAGACGGGGCGCCCCACCTGGAAGAACGTCGCCGCCGCGAGGATCACCATCGCCGAGTTGATGGCCCAGCCGATGGCCATCGAGAGCATCGTGTCCCAGAACTCGTACTTGAGCCCCTTCTCGATGGCCTCCTCGCCCTCGGCGTCGATCTGGCGGCTCTGGATGACCTCGGAGTGCAGGAAGAGGTTGTGGGGCATCACCACGGCGCCGAGCACCGACATGATGATGGGGAGCGATCCCTCGGGCACGCGCGGGTAGACCCATCCCACGGCCGCCTGCGCCCAATCCACCTTCACGAGCGCGAGCTCCACGAGGAAGGCGATGCCGATCACCGACACGATGGCGATGATGTAGCGCTCCACGCGGCGATACGAGTTCGTGAGCAAAAGCGCGAGCGCCGCCGCGGCCACGATCACGGAGCCGACCTTCAAGTCGAGTCCGAAGAGCATCTGGAGCGCGATGCCGCCGCCGAGGACCTCCGCCATCGCCGTGGCCACCGTGGCGATCCATCCCGTGAGGAGGATGAGGCGCGCGGGGACCTTCGGCAAGAACTTCGTCGTGGCCTCCGCGAGGCACTCCCCGGTGGCGATGCCGAGGTGGGCGACGTTGTGTTGGAGGAGGATGAGCATGATGGTCGAGAGCGTGACCACCCAGAGCAGCGCGTAGCCGAACTCCGAGCCCGCAGCCATGTTCGACGCCCAGTTCCCGGGGTCGATGAAGCCCACCGTCACGAGGAGCCCGGGGCCGATGTAGCGAAGTATCTCGAGGCCGCCGATCTGGCCCGTGTGGCGGGTGCCGAGGAGGGTGCGACGCACGCGCTCGGACGTCGCGAGGACCTCGCCCTTCGAGGTGGGCTCGGACATCGGTTCGTTCACGTGCCTCTCCTCTCGACTCGCCGCCACTCGAAGGCTACCCAAACACCGCGCGCGCCTTTCCCGCGGCGCTTGTGGGCTTTGGGCGAAAATGGACGGGCGCGAAGCGGAAGGAAGGTGGGCATGGGCGGCTCTCGTGTGGAGGTGTGGACCGACGGATCGAGCCTCGGCAACCCCGGGCCCGGCGGATACGGCGCCATCCTCTCGTTCACGGACGCGGCGGGTGAGGAGCATCTTCGCGAGCTTTCGGGCGGCTTCGAGGAGACGACGAACAACCGCATGGAGCTCATGGCGGTCATCTGCGCCCTCGAGGCCCTCACGCGCCCCTGCGCGGTGCTCGTGCACTCGGATTCCTCCTACGTGGTGAAGGCGCATGAGGAGGATTGGATATCCGGCTGGCGGGCGAGGGGCTGGCGAAACTCGGCGAAGAGGCCCGTCGCAAACGTCGACCTCTGGGAGCGGCTGCTCGCGGCCGAAGCGCCCCATGAGGTCTCGTTCACATGGGTCCCGGGGCACGCCGGCGAGGAGCGCAACGAGCGCTGCGACGCGCTTGCGAAGGCTGCGGCCACCGGCGATGACCTCGCAAAGGACGAGGGATACCTCGTCACGAAAAGCGCGTGAAACGCCACGCGCAACTATTGAAAGCAGGGGGCCTCGGCGGCTATGCTTGTCTGGCGTGTGGCTAGATGGGTCGCACACCGTATCTATTGGCCCCCGGACATGTCATTCATCTCGAGATCGGCCCTGCGCTCCTTCGCGATGACCATGGATGGGGCCCCGTTTTGGAAGGGGTCCACCTTTGAGTGAGATCAAGAATTCCTCCGTGTTTTCCATGGATGACGTCTCTGACGATGAGCTGAACCAGCTCATCGACGAGACCATCACCAACTTCGACGAAGGTGATCTGGTTACCGGCACCGTCGTGAAGATCGAGCATGACGAGGTGCTGCTCGACATCGGCTTCAAGAGCGAGGGCGTCATCCCCGTCCGCGAGCTCACCATCCGCAAAGACGCCGACCCCGAGGACCTCGTGGCGCTCGGCGAGACCATCGAGGCCATGGTGCTCCAGAAGGAGGACAAGGAAGGTCGTCTCATCCTCTCCAAGAAGCGCGCCGAGTACGAGCGCTCTTGGAACCGCGTCGAGGAGATCTTCAACAACGGCGGCAACATCGAGGGCGAGGTCATCGAGGTCGTGAAGGGCGGCCTTATCCTCGACATCGGCCTCCGTGGCTTCCTGCCCGCCTCCCTCGTGGACCTTCGCCGCGTGAAGAACCTGAACGACTTCCTCGGCAAGCAGATCGAGGCCCGCGTCATCGAGATGGATCGCAATCGCAACAACGTCGTCCTCTCGCGTCGCGTGGTGCTCGAAGAGGCCCGCAAGGCCGAGCGTGCCGAGATCCTCACCAAGCTCGCTCCGGGCATGCGCCTCAAGGGCAAGGTCTCCTCGATCGTCGACTTCGGCGCCTTTGTCGATCTCGGCGGCATCGACGGCCTGGTCCACATCTCCGAGCTTTCCTGGAACCACGTGAACCACCCCTCCGAGGTCGTGAAGGTGGGCCAGGAGATCGAGGTGCTCGTCCTCGACGTCGACACCAAGCGCGAGCGCATCTCGCTCGGCTACAAGCAGACCACCGAGGATCCTTGGCGCACGCTCGTCAAGAAGTACCCCGTGGGCGCCATCGTCGAGGGCACCGTCACGAAGCTCGTGCCGTTCGGCATCTTCGTGGACCTCGGTGACGGCATCGAGGGCCTCGTGCACATCTCCGAGATGGCGCGCACGCACGTCGAGGCGCCCGCCCAGGTGACCCACGTGGGCGATAAGGTGCAGGTCAAGGTCATGGAAATCGACCTTGCCCGTCGTCGCATCTCCCTCTCCATGAAGGCCGCGGCCGACACGCTCGGCATCGACGTGCCCGTGCGTCCGCTCTCGCCCGAGGAGGAGGCCGCTCGCCAGCGCAGCCTCCAGCGTCGCGAGGCGCGTAAGGCCGCCGAGGAGGGCGCCGAGGTCGAGGCTGCCGCCGAGGGCGACGAAGTGGAAGGAGCGTCCGCGCCTGCAGCCGAGGCTCCCGCCGCCGAGGCCCCCGAGGCCCCTGCTGACGAAGCGTAAGTTCCGCGCCAACCTAAAACTCCGAGAGGGAGACCGTGAGCGACGTCGTCCGGCGATTCATTCGCTATGCCGAAATTGCCTCGATGAGCGATCCCGACAACGAGCGTCAGACGCCCTCCACCCCGTCGCAGTTCGACGTGGCCGAGGTCGTGGCAAACGACCTCGTGGAGGTGGGAGCGGAAGACGTCCGCGTGGACGAACACGCCTATGTGACCGCACACTGGCCGGCAAGCCCCGGCGCGGAGGACCTTCCGTGCCTGGGGCTTCTCGCCCATATCGACACCGCGTGGCAGGCCGAGGACAATCCCGTGCACCCGCAGATCGTGCGCTACGAGGGCGGCGATCTCGTGATGGGCGAGGTGGACGGCCGCGTGGTGAAGACCTCCCCGAAGGACAATCCCACCCTCCAAGGCTACGTCGGCGAGGACATCATCTGCACCGATGGCACCTCGCTTCTTGGTGGCGACGACAAAGCCGGTGTCGCGGAGATCATCGAGATGCTCGCGCGCCTCGCCGCCGACCCATCGCTGCCCCACCCGCGCATCGCGGTGGCCTTCGTTCCCGATGAGGAGATCGGCCACGGCGCCGATCTCCTCGACCTCGACGCATGGGGCGCCACCTGGGGCTACACCGTCGATGGCGGCTACATCGGCGAGTGCAGCTACGAGACGTTCAACGCGGCCGAGGCCAAGATCACGGCCCTCGGCGCCGCAGTGCACCCGGGCTACGCGAAGGGCCTCATGGTGAACGCCGCCGAGGCCATCATGAAGGTGAACGCGTTGCTGCCGGCCAAGGAGCGTCCCGAGTACACCGAGGGGCGCGAGGGCTACTACTTCATGGAGCGCATGGAGGGCTCCGTGGAGAAGGCGAGCGCCGTGTGCATCATCCGCGACCACGATCGGGCGAGCTTCGAGAAGCGCAAGCAGACCCTCAAGAGTGCCGTCGACACGGTGAACGCCGAGCTCGGCTGCGAGTGCCTCACGCTCGCCATGCGAGATCAGTACTACAACATGCGCGAGGGCGTGGAGCCGCACCGCCACCTCATCGAGAACGCGTGCGCCGCCTTCGAGGCCTGCGGCATCGAGCCCTACTCCGAGCCCGTGCGCGGTGGCACCGATGGCGGCCACCTCACGTTCCGCGGGCTTCCGTGCCCGAACCTCTCGGCCGGCTCCATGAATCCGCACGGTCCGAAGGAATACGTCGCCGTGCGCGATCTCGAGACCATGGTCGACGTGCTCGTGGACCTCGTGGGCCGCTATGCCCACGCGCAGGGAGCGCTCGCCGGGGAAAGCGAAAGCGCCCAGGCCGCATAGCGAAGAGGGGAGCGCGGATGGACGTCGTCTTCCTCGCAGGACCCATCGCCTCAGGCAAATCCACCGTCGCGGCCGAGCTCCAGGAGCTCGGCGCGTGGCGCATCGACCTCGATCGCGCCTCGCGCGCGGTGACGGCGGTGGGAAGCCCGTGCCTCGCCGAGCTCGCGCGCGAGTTCGGCGATGACATCATCTGCGCGGACGGCTCGCTGGACCGCCCCCTGCTCGCGGAACGCGCCTTCGCCTCGAGCGAGGCCACGAAGAAGCTCGAGGCCATCGAACATCCCTACATCCGCCGCGCGCTCGTGGAGGCGCTCTCCCATGCGTCGAGCGTCGCCGAGGAAGGCGATTGCGTGCTCGTGGAAGTGCCGCTCCTCGACAGGATCGAGGACCTCATCCCCCTCGCGGACGCCGTCGTCTACGTGCACTGCCCCTTCGGGAAGCGCCTCGAGCTCGCGCGGGGGCGCGGGGTGGCGGAGCAGGACTTCCGCGCGCGCGACGCGCGCCAGCCGGGTGAGCGCTACCTTCGCGCCCACGCCACCGACGTCATCGCCAACGAGGGCTCCGAGGAGGACCTGAAGCGCGCGGCGCGGGCCTGGTGGACGGCGCGCTATGGGGAGGTGCCCGAAGCGTGAGCGATCCCCGCGCCACACAGGGCGGCTATTGGCAGCCGAGGGAGGGCAATCCCTATCTCCACCTCGAGGGCGATGCCCTTGAGGTGGAGGATGATCGGGACGAATCGCCCCAGCCCTCGCTCGAGGAAACTCGTATGGCCACCGCAGCGCCCCTGCCCGTTCCCACCATGCACAGGCCTAAGGCGCGCGAGCTGCCGCGCCGCTCCTCTCCCTATGCCGACGCACGTCCGAACGCGCGCCCGGACGCATACTCCGACGCGCTCGCCCAGGGCGCGGATCGTGGTTCCGCGCACCGGGATCGCCCCTCGGCCCCACCGATGACGAGTGCCCAGCGCTTGGCCGCGGCCGAGGCCGCTCGTGCGCGCCACGATGCGGCGGGGGCGTACGGCTACGGGTATCGGGAATCAATCCCCGCGCCCCAGCGGCCAAGCGCCGCGCAGGCGCCCCGTGCGAGGCAGGCGGTCCCCGCGAGGAAGCTCCGCTTCTGGAAGTGGTATCGCACCCTGCCCATCCTCGTCATGCTCGTGGCGGCGGCCGCGTCGGCGGCGGTGAACTACGGGCTCTTCGGCATCCGCGAGTGGCTCTACCCGATCCACTACGAGAGCGCGATCGAGGACGCCGCGGAACAGTGGGGGGTCGATCCCCTGCTCGTGGCGTCCATCATCCGCACTGAATCCGGCTGGAACGCCGATGCCATCTCCAAGGCGGGCGCCGTGGGGCTCATGCAGCTCATGCCCGAGACGGCGCAGGAGCTCGCGGACCGCGGCCTCGTGGATCCGAGCGCCTTCAGCCCGCAAAACCTCCAGGATCCCGCGACCAACATCGCCTACGGCACGGCCTACCTCGCCTATTGCCTCCAAAACACCGATGGGCTCGATCAGGCGATCGCCGCCTACAACGCGGGGCTCGGCGCTGCGCAACAGTGGGCCTCCGAGCCCTCGGCCTTCGAGGACGCGATCAAGTACCCCGAAACCACGAGCTATCTCGAGCGCGTGCAGAGCGCGCTCGCGAACTACCTCAGGATCTATCCCGACGGCATCGGAGAGGGGCACAAGTGAAGCGTCACGGTGAGAACCCCGAGGCCTTCACGCCCGAGGAGGCGGCGCGGCGCGGCATCAGGCCCACCGAGCGCCTCGGCGGGGCCCTCAAGCGCTTCGGCATCGAGGGCGAGGGGGAGCCGCTCAAGGTGGTTTCGCCCTTCGAGCCGGCGGGCGACCAGCCCCAGGCCATCGAGAGGCTCAGCCAAGGCGTGGAGGACGGCCTTCGCTACCAGACGCTCATGGGCGTGACCGGCTCCGGCAAGACCTACGCCATGGCGAAGGTCATCGAGGCCGTGAACCGTCCCGCGCTCATCCTCGAGCCGAACAAGACCCTCGCCGCGCAGGTGGCGGCCGAGATGCGCGAGCTCTTCCCGGAAAGCTCGGTCGTCTACTTCGTCTCGTACTACGACTACTACCAGCCCGAGGCCTACGTGCCGGCCTCGGACACCTACATCGAGAAGGACGCCTCCATCAACGAGGAGGTGGAGAAGCTCCGCCACCAGGCCACGACCTCGCTCCTCACGCGCCGCGACGTGATCGTGGTGGCGAGCGTCTCCTGCATCTACGGCATCGGCAGCCCGCAGGACTACGCCGGGCTCGCGCCGAACGTGGCGAAGGACACGCCGCTCGAGCGCGACGACTTCGTGCGCGACCTCCTCGCGGTGCAGTACGACCGCAACGACCTCGACCTCTCGCGCGGGACGTTTCGCGTGCGGGGCGACGCGGTGGACGTGTTCCCGCCCTACGCCGAGCACCCGGTGCGCGTGGAGTTCTTCGGCGACGAGGTGGAGCGCATCGCCGAGATCGACCAGCTCGACGGCGAGATCCTGCGCGAATTCGACGCCATCCCCATCTGGCCCGCCTCGCACTACGTGATGGAGCGCCCGAAGGTCTCGCATGCCCTCGAGACGATCAAGGCTGAGCTCGACGAGCGCGTGGCCTCGCTCGAGGCCGATAACCGCCTCCTCGAGGCGCAGCGCCTCTCGCAGCGCACGGCCTACGACCTCGAGATGCTCGGCACCATGGGCTTCTGCTCCGGCATCGAGAACTACTCGCGCCACCTCGACGGGCGCGCGCCGGGCGAGCCGCCCTACACGCTCCTCGACTACTTCCCGGCGGACATGCTCTGCATCATCGACGAGAGCCACGTGACGGTGCCGCAGGTCCGCGGCATGTACGAGGGCGACCGCTCGCGCAAGGTGACGCTGGTGGAGCACGGGTTCCGCCTGCCCTCGGCGCTCGACAACCGCCCGCTTCGCTTCGACGAGTTCGAGGAGCGCATCCCGCAGTTCATCTATGTCTCCGCCACGCCGGGCGACTACGAGCTCGCGGTCTCGGAGAAGGACGTGGAGATGGTCATCCGCCCGACCGGCCTCCTCGACCCCGAGGTCTCGGTGCGGCCGGTGCGCGGGCAGATCGACGACCTCACGGAGGAGATTTCTGCGCGTGTGGCGAAGAAGGAGCGCGTGCTCGTGACGACGCTCACGAAGCGCATGGCCGAGGACCTCACCGACCACCTCCTCGACCAGGGCGTGCGCGTGAACTACATGCACTCCGACACGGCGACGCTCGATCGGGTGGACATCGTGCGCGACCTGCGCACGGGAAAGATCGACGTCCTCGTGGGGATCAACCTCCTTCGCGAGGGCCTTGACCTGCCGGAAGTCTCGCTTGTGGCCATCCTCGACGCCGACCAGGAGGGCTTCCTCAGGAACCGCCGCTCGCTCATCCAGACGATGGGGCGCGCCGCGAGAAACGCGCACGGCAAGGTGATCATGTACGCGGACCGCGTGACGGACTCCATGCGCGAGGCCATCGACGAGACGAACCGGCGTCGCCGCCTGCAGGAGGCCTTCAACGCCGAGCACGGCATCGTCCCGAAGACCGTGCACAAGGCCATCAACGACATCTCCGGGTTCATCGAGGACGCCGCCGACGTGCACCGCCGGGACGAGAAGCTCCAGCAGATGGAGCCCACGACGGCGGAGAAGATCGCGCAGGAGCTCTCCGAGCTGCCGAAGGAGGAGACGCAGCGCGTGCTCCAGGCGCTCTCCGACGAGATGGAGGAGGCCTCGCGCGCGATGGACTTCGAGCGCGCCGCCACCATCCGCGACCAGATCGTGGAGATACGCGCCAAGCTCGAGGGCACGCCCGAGGACGAGGTGATGAATCGCCTCCGCGCCTCAGCTCGTGCGGGAAGCGCGCACGCCACGCGCCGTCGCCCGCGCAAGCGCCGTACGAAGGGCTAGGTGAGGGGCCTCGCGCGCTAGCATGGGAGCGTGTCACGTTCGCATCCGCCAGCCGCTCGCCTTGGAGGGGCCATGCCTTCGCCCGATGCCTCGCTCTTCAAGTCCGAACTCGTCTTCTTCGACCTCGAGGCCGATGACGCTCCGGGACTTTTCGACGCCCTCTACGAGCGGCTTTCTCCCATGGGCTACGTGAAGGGGAGCTGGCCGGAGGCCATCAAGGAGCGTGAGGCGAACTACCCGACGGGCCTCGTCACGCCGGGCGCGCCGATCGCCATTCCGCACGTGGACCCCGAGCACATCGAGCGGCCCTACATCGCCGTGGTGAAGCCGCCGCGTCCCGTGACCTTCGAATTCATGGCCGGCATGGGCGATCCCGTGGCCGCCGAGCTCGTCATCAACCTCGGCATCACGCGCGAGGGAGGCCAAGTGCAGGTGCTCCAGGCGCTGATGGATCTTTTCGGCGACGCCGAAGCGGTGGCCGACATAATGGCCCAAACGACCGGGGAGGGCATGGTCTCGGCCATCGTGAGCCGATTCGGCGGGTAAGCTCTGAAACGAGAACATCTGGCGTTTCTCATTTTCTGGGGGCGGCACGGGGCGCCGTCCCACGCACGAACCAAAGGGGGAGTTCATGGCCGCGAAGATCATCGTCGCCTGCGGGTCGGGCATCGCCACCTCGCAAACCGTCGCCAACAAGGTGTCCAAGCTGCTGAAGGATCGCGGCGTCGATGCCGACGTCGAGGCCGTGGACATCCACTCCCTGAAGCACTACATCAAGAGCGCCGACGCCTACATCTCCGTGGTGAAGGTCACCGAGGACTACGGCATCCCCGTCTTCAACGGCGTGGCGTTCCTCACGGGCATGGGCCAGGACGAGGAGCTCGACAAGCTCATCGACGCCGTGAAGGACCTGTAGGGCAACTTTTGCTGGAAAACGGCGAGGCCCGCAGGGATTTTGGGAGATGCGGGCGGCGCAGTTACTAGGGGAGACGGAGTGCGAGCTCCGTCTCCCGCTTCGTTACTACGTCTCCGCGACTTTTCGAAGGCGAGACTGGTTCCACGCCGTTTGCGTGGAGGAAGCGCGCAGATGAGAGGGGATGCGCCAAGCGCGCTATACTTGAACCCGAA
>CANPVI010000030.1 GCA_947581665.1 uncultured Atopobiaceae bacterium
TCTACGGCGAGGTCACCCGCGAGACGGCGCAGTTCCTCGAGGCCCAGGCCCAGCGCCGCGGCTACGCCTTCATCGGCGAGCCGCTCGTGCGCTTCATGGTGGACCCCTCGCTCAAGAGCGGGCGCTTCAGCGCCTTCGCCGAGAACGTGGACGCCCGCACGCTGGAGCGCCTCCGCGACGAGGAGGAGCGCTTCATGGCGAGCCGCAGGGCCGGCGGGCTCGGCGGTGCCGTGGCGGTGAAGCCGGCGCCCGTGCCCGTCATGCGCCGCGCCCCCGAGCAGCCCGCTCCCGCCCCGCAGGCCTACCCCGCGCCCGTCACGCCGTCCGTCGCGCCCGTGATGCCCGCGGCGCACGTCAAGCCCGTGGCGGCGCCCACTCCGGCTCCGGCGGTCCCCACGGCTCCGAGCGTTCCGGCGGTCCCGAGCGTCCCCGCGACCCCGCGCGTCCCCGAGGTGGAGCCGCTCAAGAGCGCGGCCGGCCTCGACGCCATCCCACCGGTGGTCGATTCGCGCTACGGCGCCGGCGCCGGGCTCACGCCTCCCTCGCCCTACTTCGACGAAACCCCGAGCTATCCAGCCGCGCCGCTACGCTCCCCCGCCCCGACCCCCGCGCCCGCGGTGCCCACGGCCATGCTCATCGACCGCCAGAGCGGCCACACCTACCCCATCTGCTCCGCCCGCGCCATCCTCGGCCGCGAGCGCACGAGCGGCGGCATCATCCTCCGCGACCCGAACGTGAGCCGTCGCCACGCCGAGATCGACTTCGACGGCGTGCACTGGCTCGTCACCGACCTCAACTCCACGAACGGCACGCTCGTGAACGACGTCGACGTGGACGAGTGCACGCTCCACGACGGCGACGTCATCACGCTCGGCCTCACCAACCTCGAGTTTCGCGAGGGCTAGTGGGCGCGCAGCGCACACAACAAGGGGGCGCGCATGATTGACCTCGTCCTCTTCATCGGGCGCGTCGTGCTGGTGGTGCTCCTCTACCTCTTCCTCTTCGCCGTCATGCGCACGGGCATCGGCCTCGTGCGCGGCCAGCGCAAGGATCCCGCCATCTGGACGCTCGACCTCGAGAAGGGGCCGAAGAACCTCCGCGGCCTGCACATCGACATGCTCGGTCCGGTGGTGATAGGGCGCTCGCCCTCCTCCGACATCCAGATCAACGAGCCCTACGTGTCCGCCACGCACGCGCGCCTCACTCTTCAGGGCCCGGCGCTCGTGCTCGAGGACCTGCACTCCACGAACGGCACGCTCGTGAACGGCCGGCTCATCACCGAGCCCGTGACGCTTCGCGACGGCGACGACGTGCAGGTGGGCGACGCGGTGCTGAGGGTTAGCCGTCGATGATGCGTCCTCGCAGAGGCACCCTGGCGGCGCGCGACGTCACCCAGGCGGCCCCGGTCTCAAGGCCGGTGCTGGACCTTTCCGGCCGCCCCGAGGCCACCTCCACCGAGGGCAAGAACGCGCACCTCTCCTGGGCCGCGCGCTCAGACGTGGGCTCCGTACGCGAGCACAACGAGGATTCCTACCTCGTGGATCCCCCGCTCTTCGCCGTGTGCGACGGCATGGGCGGCCACGCGGCGGGCGAGGTGGCGAGCTCCATCGCCATCCGCACGCTCGCCGAGGAGGCGCCCAAGGAGGCCGACGCGCAGGCGCTCGGCGAAGCCGTGGAGGCGGCGAACGCGGCCGTGATCGCGGGCCCCGCGAGGGGCGAGGGCCGCGAGGGCATGGGTTGCACCTGCACCACCTGCGTGATCTCAAACGACCGCATGGCCGTGGCCCACGTGGGAGATTCGCGCCTCTACCTCTTGCACAAGGGCATGCTCGTACGCGTGACCCACGACCACTCCCTCGTGGAGGAGCTCGTGGACGCGGGCGAGATCACCGCCGACGAGGCCCGCACGCACCCCAACCGCAGCTGGGTCACCCGCGCGCTCGGCTCGGACCCCGACATGTACGCCGACCGATTCGACGTCGAGGTGGAGGCGGGCGAGCGCATCATCCTGTGCTCGGACGGGCTCTCGTCGATGATCGAGGACGCCGAGATCGAGGACATCGCCGTCTCCACCGCGAGCCCCAGCGTGTGCGTGGACGCGCTCGTGACGGCGGCGATCGTCGCCGGCGGCCACGACAACGTGACCTGCGTGGTGATCGACATCGTCTCCGACGGCGTCGAGGAGGCCGCGCACTCCAACGCCAAACGCACCGCGCTCTTCCTCACCCTCGGCGGGATCATCCTCCTCGCGGCGGTGGTGATCACGAGTGTGCTGCTCATCGGGAGCTTCTGGTATCTCTCGTGCTCAGGGGGCCGCGTAGCCGTCTACCAGGGCATCGAGGGCGACCTCATGGGGCTTCCGCTCTCGAACTTGAACTACGTGAGCGAGATCGAGCTCGACGATCTGCCCGAAGCGCTCCAGCACCAGCTCGTCGAGGGCATCCCGGTCTCGAGCCAGCAGGACGCGCTCTCCACGCTCGATTCCTATCGCGTGCAGCTCGCGGCAGAACAAGCCGAGGCGGACGAGACGGCCTCGGCCGTGGGCGACACGCCCACGACGACCCCCACGGGCGAGCCGATCACCACCCCCGACGCCACGACCGCCGCCCCGGTGACCACCGACGAGCCGGCCGCCACCTCGGAGCCAATCGCCGGGCCCATGGCGAAGGGCGCGCCCCCGCAGGGCTCGCCCGTCACCAGCGTGCCCACCGGCTCGAGTACCTCGGGCAGCTCGAACCTGAACTCGGGCACCCCGGAGGATCCGAGCTCGAGTTCGGACGACCTCGATGCCCCGGACGCCCCGGACCCGAGCTCGGACGCGCCGGCCCCCACGCCCGCCACGCCCACGACCGACACCTTCATCCTGCCCGTCCCCGAACCGTTCGCCCTCCCCGAGCCGAGCGCGGGAGGTGAGTAGCATGGCGCGCACCCTTTCCGAGGCCCGATCGCACGCGGACCGCCGCACGACGGAGCTCCTGCTTCTCATCGCCGGCGCGGTGCCGGTGCTCGTGATCTACGCCCTCTACGTGGTGAACACCGGCGTGGCGCTCAGCTTCGAGACGCTCGCCGTGCCCATCGGCCTCATCGTCGCCTTCATCTGCGCGCACATCGCCATCCGCATACTCGCCCCGGGCGCCGACCCGGCGATCCTTCCGGTGGTATTCGTGCTCTCGGGCATCGGCATCACCTTCGTCACGCGCCTCGCGCCGAGCCTCGCGGTCAACCAGGTCATGTGGCTCTACCTCGCGGTCGTGTGCATGGTGGTGGTGCTTGCGCTTGTGCGCAACATCGACGACCTCGCTCGCTACAAGTACACGCTCGGCGTGATCGGCCTCATCCTCATCTTGATCCCCATGCTCTTCGGCGTGGAGCAGAGCGGCTCGAAGCTCTGGCTGAACATCTTCGGCGTCTCGTTCCAGCCGGGCGAGCTCGCGAAGGTCTTCGTCACGCTCTTCCTCGCCGCCTACCTCGCGGACAACCGCGAGCTCCTCTCGGTGGCCGAGCACCGCGTGGGGCCCTTCACCCTGCCGCGCCTGCGCATGCTCGCGCCGGTCTTCGTGATGTGGGGCCTCTCGCTCGCGATCGTCATCTTCGAACGCGACCTCGGCAGCGCCGTCCTCTTCTTCACGATCTTCGTGATCATGCTCTTCGTGGCCACGGGGCGCGTGGGCTACGTGGTGGTGTCCGTCGCGCTCCTCGCGCTCGGCGCCTTCGCGTGCTACCACCTGTTCGCGCACGTCAAGGTGCGCTTCGACATCTGGATCGACCCGTTCCAGGATCCCTCGAACACGGGCTTGCAGATCGTGCAGTCGCTCTACTCGCTCGCCGACGGCGGGCTCGTGGGGCAGGGCATCGGGCGCGGCCTGCCCACGCTCATCCCCGTGGTGGAGAGCGACTTCATCTTCAGCGCCATCGGCGAGGAGATGGGGCTCCTCGGCGGCGCGGCCGTGATCTTCCTCTACATGCTCTTCTGCGTCCGCGGCTTTGCCACGGCGGCGCGCGCGAAGAGCGACATGGCGGCCTTCACGTGCGTGGGCCTCACCTCGGCCATCGGCTTCCAGGCCTTCCTCATCATCGCCGGCGTCACGCGGCTCATGCCCCTCACGGGCGTGACGCTGCCCTTCATGAGCCAGGGCGGCTCCTCGCTGCTCGCGAGCTTCATCATCGTGGCGCTCCTGCTCCGCGCGGGCGACCAGGCCACCGGCCGCGAGGCGCTCCTCGCGGGCGTGGGCACGCAGGGCAAGGAGCGGGCGGCACGTGGCGAGGCGCCCGCCGGCGCCACCGGCAACGCCCTCCACGCGCGGCTCTCGTTCGGCCTCGAGACGCCCGAATCCGGCGTGCTCGGCCGCGTGGCGCTCAGCAAGCGCCTCACCGCGCTCATCTCGTTCTTCACCATCATCTTCGCCGTGCTCGTGGGCAACCTCACCTTCGTGCAGACGGTGATGGCGAGCACGTACCAGAACATGCCGAACAACAACCACACGCTCGCGAAATCCGCCCAGGTGCAGCGCGGCGCCATCATCACCTCCGACGGCGTGACGCTCGCGGAGAGCAGCAAGGGCGACGACGGCTTCTACTACCGCACCTACCCGAACGGCGCCCTCGCCTCCAACGTCGTGGGCTACCTCTCCACGCAGTACGGCTCCACGGGCATCGAGAACACGATGAACGACGTGCTCACGGGCCACGCGGACTACTCGAACTGGCTCGCCGCGCTCTACTCGCTCGCGGGCATCCAGCAGCCCGGCAACACCGTGCAGCTCACGATCGATTCGCGCATGCAGCAGGCGGCGGAGACCGCGCTCGCCGGGCGCAAGGGCGCGATCGTGCTGCTCAACCCCTCGACGGGCGCCGTCCTCGCGTGCGCGAGCGCGCCCGGCTTCTCCTACGACCAGGTGGGCGACCTCATCGCGAGCGGCTCCACCGACGGCGAGCTCTTGAACCGCGCCACGCAGGCGCTCTACGCGCCGGGCTCGACGTTCAAAGTCATCACCCTCGCGGCGGCGCTCCAGACGGGCACCGCCGGCCTCGAGAGCCTCTACCAGGCGCCTGCGACGATGGAGATCGGCGGCGCGCAGGTCTCGAACGTGCACGACGAGGACTACGGCGAGATCACGCTGCGCTACGCGCTCGCGGTCTCGGCGAACACCGTCTTCGGGCAGCTCGCCGTGCAGGAGGGCCCGGAGGTGCTCTGCGCCTTCGCGCGCGGCTTCGGCTACGGCACCGAGCTCGGGCAGGACTTCTCCTGCCTCGCCTCCGTCATGCCCGATCCCGCGGAGATGACGGAGTGGGAGACGGCCTGGGCCGGCTGCGGCCAGCCCGTGGGCGAGCACGCGAGCCCCGCCGGCCCACAGGTGACGGTCATGCAGAACGCCGTGGTGGCCGCCGCCATCGCCAACGGCGGCATCGCGATGAACCCCTTCCTCGTGGCCCGCACGCTCTCGCCCGAGGGCGTCGAGGTGAGTACCACGCAGCCGCGCTCGCTCGGCCAGGCGGTGGACGCGAGCACGGCGACCTCGCTCGGCGAGGCCATGCTCGACGTCACCACCGAGGGCACGGGCACCTCGGGGCAGGTGTGGGACGCCCTCGTGGCCGGCAAGACCGGCACCGCCGAGGAAGGCGACCACACGAACTCGCTTTTCATCGGCTATGCGCCCTACGAGCACCCCACGATCGCGATCTCGGTGCTCGTGGAGGGCGAAGCGGGCGAGGACATCAGCGGCTACGCCACGCGCGTGGCGGGCCAGGTGCTCGCCGAGTGCCTCTACGTGCAAGCGCAGGGGGCCCAGCAATGACCACGTTTCACGCACGCCAGGCGCAAAGGCTGAGTGCCGGCGCTTCGGGTATCGTAGGAGAGGTACAGATGAGCAGGGGAGTCCTCCATGCCTAATTCCATGCCACACACCGTGCTCGGTGGACGCTACCAGGTCCTCGACAAGATAGGCATCGGCGGCATGGCCAGTGTCTATCGCGGCATGGACCAGACGCTCAAGCGCAGCGTCGCCATCAAGATCATGCTCGAACAGTACGCGAACGACCCCTCGTTCGCCGCGCGCTTCAAGCAGGAGGCGCAGGCCGCGGCCGCGCTCTCGAGCCCCTACATCGTGAACGTCTACGACTGGGGCAAGGACGGTGACACGTACTACATCGTCATGGAGCTCCTGCGCGGCACCGACCTCAAGACCGGCCTCAAGAACCACGGCGCGCTCGAGCCGCGCAAGGTGGCGCAGATCGCCTCGCAGATCTGCCAGGCGCTCACGGTGGCGCACCGCCACGACATCATCCACCGCGACATCAAGCCGCAGAACATCATGGTGCAGCCCGACGGCAACATCAAAGTGATGGACTTCGGCATCGCGCGCGCCCGCAACTCGCACCTCACGGCCACGAACTCCGTGCTCGGCACGGCGCACTACGTCTCGCCCGAGCAGACGCAGGGCAAGGAGCTCGGCCCCACCTCCGACATCTACTCCCTCGGCATCGTGATGTACGAGGCCGCCACGGGCAAGGTGCCCTTCGACGGCGATGACGCCATCTCCGTGGCGCTGAAGCAGGTGAACGAGGCGCCCGTGCCGCCTTCGAAGCTGAACCCCAAGGTGGACGCGAACCTCGAGGCCATCATCCTCAAGTGCATGGCGAAGAACCCGAAGGACCGCTTCCAGAGTGCCGAGGAGCTTCGCCGTGCGCTCGCGGACTACCTCGCCGGGCGCCCGATGCCCATCTCCATGGGCGAGGCCACGGCCTTCGTGCCGGCGGGCCCCACGGTGCGCAACGCCGTGGCGCCGGGTCCCGCAACCCAACGCATCAACAGGCCCGCCGACCAGCGGCTTTCCACGAGCGGCACCGTCGGCGGGCAGCAACCGCCGCAGCCCCCGCGCGAGAGCCACCGCGGCCTCATCGCGGCGGTGATCATCGCGATCCTCGCCGTGGCGGGCGTCGTCGGCTGGCTCATCTTCGGCTCCACCGGCCAGACGCAGGCCGTGCCGAACTACGTCTCGCTCACGCGCGCCGCCGCGGAGAAGTCCATCAACGACAGCGGATTCTTCGAGGTGGGCGACGTGAGGGAGGAATACTCCGACACGGTGGAGCGCGGCATCGTGCTCTCGCAGGATCCCGCGAGCGGCACGCAGGCGGCGCGCGGCACGCGCATCAACCTCGTGGTCTCGCAGGGCAAGGAGCCGGCCGAGGAAGTGCAGGTGCCGGACCTCAAGAACATGACGCCCGAGGAGGCGCAGGCCGCGCTCGAGGCCGTGCAGCTCAAGGGCCAGGTGGGCGATTCGGTGGCCTCCGACGAGGTGGACGTGGGCCGCGTGGCCGAGCAGGAGCCAAGCGCGGGCTCAAGCGCCAAGACCGGCGACACCGTGACCTACCACCTCTCCAAGGGTCCGGACGCCAAGGACGTGCCGAACGTGGCCGGCTACGCGCGCGCCGACGCGGTGCGCGAGCTCGAGAGCGCCGGGTTCCAGGTGAGCGTGGAAGAGGTCTACTCGAACACCACCGCCAAGGGCTACGTCATCGACTACTCCCCCACCGGCCAGCAGCCGGCGGGCACCACGATCACGATCCAGGTGAGCCTCGGGCAGGAGGGCGTGACCATCCCGAACACCATCGGGCACACCGAGGCCGACGCTACGCAGATGCTCGAGGACGCCGGCTTCAACGTGAACGTGGCCTACCAGTACAACAACAGCCAGCCCAAGGGCGTGGTGGCCGGCTTCGATCCGGCCGGGACCGCGCCCGCGGGGAGCACGATCACCATCATCGTGAGCCTCGGACCGCAGGACACGGGCGGTGGTGGTGGCGAGACGCCGCAGGGCGAGGCGTAGGAGAAGGGCGGGGACGGTATGGCTGAATCGCACGTCGACGTCTTCAACTCGCCCCAGTACTTCTTCGGGCTCATGGGTCACAGCGGCATCGTCGTGGAGGACGAGGCCGGACACTGCCATCTCTATAGCTACCACCCGGTGGACAACCTCGGCGAGTGGTTCGCGCGCGGCTCGATCGCGCAGCTCGCGAACCCCGAGGACGGAGTCTCGTTCGACGTGTTCCGGCGCGCCTGCATGACCTACCACGCCGAGAGCTTCCACAAGGACAAGCGCTCCGTGCGCCTCTTCAACGGCTACAAGTTCTGGTACGAACCCATCCGCCGCGTGCTGCGCATGGGCGTGTCGGCGGAGAAGGCCGAGGCGGTGCGCATCTTCTGCGAGCGCTGGGCGAAGGTGCCGCCGTACTTCAACGTGGTGACGAACAACTGCGAGGACTTCGTCGATCGCGCGCTCGCCGCGGGCGGGATCGTGCTCAGGGGCAAGAACCACAGCCTCGACCACATGCCCATCCCCGACATCGCGTTCGATCGCACGACGATGGCCACCTCGGGCATCACCTCCCTCGCCAGGATCGACTTCGAGTAACTCGGCCCGGTTTCCGTTCCGCCACGCACCCAGTGCCAAGCCCTTTGCGCCACGCACCCAGTGCCAAGCCCTTTGCGCCGCGCACCCAGTGCCAAGCCCTTTGCGCCGCGCACCCAGTGCCAAGCCCTTTGCGCCGCGCACCCAGTTTTTCGGTGCAGGTACCTGCACCGAAAAACTGGGTGCGCGGCGTAAGCAACGAAACACCAGCTTTTCTTTCTAGTGTGTAATAATTGTGGTGAGTGATGGCCGTGCGTTTATTTTCTAGTGTTAAAGGTTAAAGTAGCTGCAGCGTTATCGCAAGCACCCGCCGTCGCACTGGAGAGGAGACGCCATGACCGAGTATTTCGACACCGAGCTCGCGCCCGAGGGCGCGCCGCGCCCGCACGATGTTGCCGAGCCGAGCATCGCGCCCGTGGAGGACATCCCCGAGGTCTACTACGAGCTCGCCGATGAGTTGGCGAAGGTCCAGGGGGAGCTGCGCCGCGCGAGCGGCCCGCGTCCGCATCATCACCCGCACCACCATCCGCATGGCCCGCATGGCCCGCATGGCCCTCGTGATCCGCTTTGCGCGCCCGGCGCGCACGAGCCTTATCCCGCACCGCAGTTCGCGCATGGTCCGGCTGTGCCGCCCGTGCCGCCGCATCTCGCAGGCGGTCCCGCGGTGCCCCCTCCCCCGCCAGGCGAGCCGCCCGTGCCGCCGCATCCGGGCGAGGAGCCGCCGCATCCCGATCCCTTCGGCCCGCGTGAGCCCCACGCGCCGCACCCGATGGATCGCGTCGGCCGCGGCACGAACGCCGTGCTGCACTACCTTTCCGACCACGACGGGCACGCGTCGCCCGGCGCCATGGCCTCCGACCTGCGGCTTTCCAACGCGCGCATCTCGAACATCCTCGCGGCGCTGGAGAAGCGGGAGCTCGTCACGCGCGAGCACAACGCCGAGGATGGCCGCAGGATCATCGTGAAGCTCACCGAGAGCGGCGCCTCGCACGCGGCGCGCATAGCGCACGGCGTGCGCGGCGAGCTCGCGTCCTTCCTGCGCGATCTCGGCGAGGACGATGCCCGCGAGCTCATCGCGATCCTCAAGCGCGTGATGGTCGTCGTGCAGGAGCGCCGCGACCGCGCAATCGACGCCGAGGTCCAGGACCTCGTCGACGAGGTCACCCCCGAGCCATAACCGAGCGCTTCTCATCGCACTCAATCATTTCCACCGATGACCTGCGTTTTCGGTGCATCCAGCCTCTTTCATCCGTGGAACCACGTTTCCGGTGCATTTGATGCGCCGGAAACGTGGGTCCACGGCGTAGGCACTTTGGCTATGCGGACTTTTTGCGTAGACCGAATTGAGGATACGAGTGACCCCCCCCCCCCATAAACTCGACGCTGCTTCGCGGCGGTTTTGTGTCCCGATGTCCCACGGGACTTCGCAAGCACATGACTGCGCCATTGCGGAGCAGCCCATGCGCATCACTTCGCAGTGCGAGAGCCCATTGGCACGGCAAGGTGACGCGTCCCCAACTATCGGCACCAGGTACTGAAGGAGAACCAATGGCACCTGCCAGCCACGGCTCATGCATGATTCGACCAAAGAAGCTCGGCCTATTCCTTGGCGCGTTCCTGCTCGTCGCGGGCCTGATCGTCGCCGCCGCGCACCCCGCGCTCGCCGACGATGCAACCGATCTTCAAACCAAGGCCATCCAGGCCGAGGAAGCGCAGAAGGTAGTGCCCGAAGGCGGGCAGCTCATCGACGATCCCCAAGAGCTTTCCAACGCCAGCGACCTCAACGCGCTTTGGGATAGCGCAAAAGGCGAGATCGAAGAGCTTACCGATCACAAAGGCGATACCGCGACGACGAATAACATCGTCATGGGCACCCTCAAACGCGGAGTAACCGGCGTCGCGAATTTGGATAGAAGCACCTCGTCTTCCCCCAGCGGGGCTTCCGTCAAGTTCAATGTCCCGACGGCGCAGGTCGTCATGCTCAAGGTCTCCGCATCGGGATACACCACTGATTCGGACGGCATAATCGGAGCTTTCGAGGTGAGCTCATCCAATGGGGCCCAACAGGACCTCATCACGATGTACGAGTACCGGGATCAGATCTGCAATTGGGTGCTTCCCGCAGGTACGTACACCATCACCTATGTCAATTTGGCGAGTGGCTCAAGCAGGGTGCAGTTCCATTACGACTACACGGATATCGATAGCTCGGGCTATCAGGTCTTCCTCCCGGGTCTCAGGGGACTCGATCAGGCCCCACAGGTCCAATTGAACAAGGACATTTGGGGCATGTTCTATTGGGGCTACAGCCAGACGAGCGCCGAGGTGGATTCGGGCCATCGCACGACTGACGGCCACGACTATCGCTTCAGGCTCACGGAGCGCTCGCTCGTCACCCTGCGTCTCAACACGTGGGGCACCGCCGCCATCGGCCTCTACGACAGCAGCGGTCACCTCATGTCGGGAAAGTCCGCGATGACCACTCCCGTCTCAGGCAGCACCACCGGCATGTACAGCGCATCGGTGAACTGCGGAAGCTTGGATCCCGGCACGTACTACGTAACGGTGGCCACGGGCACCCAGCCCGCCTTCAACGAAATGTTCTTCGTCAACATTCACACCTCGCTGGATCCTTCCGTGCCCATTCCCCAGCCGGACAACGGCTACAACGTCTATCGCCTCTACAACCAGTGGTCGGGTGAGCACCTCTACACCATGAAGGAGGAAGAGCGCCGCGGCCTCATGCAGCAGGGATGGGACTACGAGGGCGTCGCGTGGGTCGCGCCGAAGAGCGGCAGCACGGAGGTCTACCGCCTTTACAACAGGTGGTCCAAGGAGCACCTCTACACCGCAGACCCGAACGAGAGGAACACGCGCGTACGCGAGGGCTGGAACGACGAGGGTACCGCCTGGTTCTCCGATGACGCGAAGACCACGCCGGTCTACCGCCTCTACAACAGGTGGAACCCGGAGATCTCCTCTCACCTCTACACGAAGGACGTGAACGAGTACAACCAGCAAGCCAGCAGGGGCTGGACCAAGGAAGGCGAAGTCTTCTACGGCGTAGGCTAGGAGCCCCGCGATTGACTTCCGATGCAAATCTCCACTTGGCCCCCTTTCCGCACCGCGAAAAGGGGGCCAAGTGCGTGTGTGCGCCGCAAGCGATCAAACATCGCGGAGAGACCAGATGACGCTTCGCCCCTATACTTGGGAGCACCAGCGCCCTCGTAGCTCAGGGGATAGAGCACCGCTCTCCTAAAGCGGGTGTCGGCCGTTCGAATCGGCCCGGGGGCACC
>CANPVI010000031.1 GCA_947581665.1 uncultured Atopobiaceae bacterium
TCCCGCGTTCCTCCCACCTGCGCCGACTGAGCGCGCTTTCGGTGCAGCCGAAGACCACGGCCGCACCGAAAGCGCGCTCAGTCGGCGTAAGTTCTCTGGGAGGGCGCCTGGCTTTTGGCGTCGACTTGCTCGCGCGCTGGATGGCGGCTGGTTACCACCAACTCAAGCGACGATGCTCCTGCGCGCTGGATGGCGGGTAGCCACCATCACCAGCGCGAGGGGGTTACGGGAGAAGCGAGTTCTGATACAGCTCGAGCTGTCAAGTTCCCTCGTCCGCACTTTTTTGACCGACGCAGGGAAAACGACGAGAATAGCGGGTTGTTTTGAGTACGGCTAATTGTTGTTGAGATTATGGGGTACGCTCAGGCCTGAAGTTGCCCCAGCCCCCTCGAGGAGGAACCGTTGAACATCAAGGTCCAAGCCCAAGAGCCCGTTGACGACGTCCTTGCGGTCACGCTCACCGTCCCCGCCGACGAGGTCGATCGCGTGATCAAGCAAACCTACGCGGACATTTCCAAGCGCTACAACTTCCAAGGCTTCCGCCGCGGCCGCACCCCGCGCCCGGTGATCGACGCACAGCTTGGACGCGTAGCCGTGCTTGAGGACGCCACGAACCTGCTGCTGAACGATGTCGAGCCCCAAATGCTCACCGAGCTCGACGTGGTGCCCGTGGGCGATGTGGACTACGGCGAGAAGAACGAGGAAGCCCCGCACGTCGAGGATCACAAGGACTACGAGGTGGCCGCGCGCGTCACGCTCACCCCCACAGCCGAGCTCTCGAGCTACGATCCCGTGGCCATCGACATGCCGCCCGAGGAGGCCACCGAGGCCGAGATCGAGAACCAGATCAACCTCCTGCTCCAGTACCAGGGCAGCTTCGCCGACATCACCGATCGCCCGGTCGAGGACGGCGATTTCGCCACCGTGGCCATCGAGAACGTCGAGGGTGGCGAGGACATCGTCGAGGAGAGCGCCCTCATCCGCGTGGGCGCGCACGCCTCTCGCTTCCCGCATGAGATCGAGCACGCCATCGTGGGGCACCAGATCGGCGATGAGGTCGAGGTGTCCTACGTCCTCGAGGCCGAGGAGGGCGGCGAGGATCCCAAGGAGGCCACCGTCAAGGTCACCGTCAAGGGCATCCGCGCCATCGCCACCCCCGAGCTCACGGACGAGCTCGCGAACGAGGCCTTCGGCTTCAAGACCGTCGACGAGCTGAAGAAGGGCGTTGCGGAGGAGATCGAGAGCAGCAAGAAGGAGCAGCTCCCGCAGCTGAAGGAGGATCGCGCCCTTGCCGCGCTCACCTCCCGTCTCGAGCTCGAGGAGCTTCCCGAGCCCTACGTGCAGCAGGTCTTCCGCGACATCGTGGAGAACCTCATGGACGAGCTCAAGGAGCATGGCCTCACGATCGACGTCTACGCCCAGAGCCAGGGCATGACGCTCCAACAGTTCGTCGACCGCCTTCGCGTCGAGGCGCAGGATCACGCGTGTGAATCCGTCGCGCTCGACGCCCTCGTGCGCCACATGGGCATCGAGGTCGAGGACGGCGACATCGAGGAGCAGCTCAAGGGCACATCCATCACCGACGTCGACGCCTTCGTGAAGGAGGCCGAGGAGAACGGCCGCATGCCGGCGCTGCGTCGCTCGGTCAAGCGCTCGAAGGCGCTCGAGTGGGTGAGGGATCATGCCGAGGTCACGATCGTGGACTCTGCGGCGGCGCCCGAGGCCGAGGAGCCCGATGCGGAGGTCGACGTCGACGTCGAGCCCGAGCCCGAGCCCGAGGTCGAATCCGAGGCCTAGCACCACACCTCGCACCTCATTCGCACCACCAAGAACCACCAGGGAGGATCCATGTTCCAGCCCATACGCGACATCCCCACCATCCCCTACGTCATCGAGCAAACGCCTCGAGGCGAACGCAGCTACGACATCTACTCCCGCCTCCTGAACGATCGCATCGTCTTCCTCGGCGAGCAGGTGGATTCCAACTCCGCGAACCTCGTGATCGCGCAGCTCCTGCACCTCGAATCACAAGACCCCGATAAGGACATCGCCCTCTACATCAACTCGCCTGGCGGCAGCGTCTACGACGGTCTTGGCATCATCGACACGATGCACTACATCAAGCCCGACGTCTCCACCATCTGCGTGGGCATGGCGGCGTCCATGGGCGCGATGATCCTCGCCGCCGGCACGAAGGGAAAGCGCCTCGCGCTGCCCGATTCGATGATCCTCATCCACCAGCCCTCCGGTGGCGTCCAAGGCCAGCAGACCGAGATCCAGATCGTCGCGGATGAGACCAAGTACATCCGCACGCACCTGAACGAGATGCTCTCGGACTACACGGGCCAGCCGCTCGAGAAGATCGAGCGCGACGTCGAGCGCGACAACTACATGCGCGCGCAGGAGGCGCTCGAGTACGGCATCGTGGATCGCGTGATCGCGAACCGCGGCGAGTAGGCCGCACGCATGCACGAGGGGCCCGTGGCCGTCGTGGCTACCGGCACGGGCCCCCTTCCGAGCTCGACTGAAATCGCGACGTCGCGTCGCAGGCCACACGAATACGCACCCGCACAGAAGACCCTTCGACCTTAAACGCAGCAGGAAGGATCATCCATGGCCACCAATGACGGCGATCAAAGCGCCTCTTCCATGCGCTGTTCGTTTTGCGGCAAGGACCGCGATCAGGTAGCCAAGCTCATCCAGGGCCCCGGCAACGTCTTCATCTGCGATGAGTGCATCGACGCGTGCTCCTCCATCATCATGGAGTCCGAGCTTGGCATCCCGCAGGCACCGATCCCCGGCATGGCGATCGACGAGTTGCCCACCCCCCACGAGATCTACGAGGAGCTCTCGCAGTACGTGATGGGCCAGGAAGCCGCCAAGCGCGCCATGTCCGTGGCGGTCTACAACCACTACCGCCGCGTGATGTACCGCGACGTGCCCGGCGCAAACGGCCTCGACGAGAAGGTGGAGCTCGCGAAGTCGAACATCCTCTTGCTCGGTCCCACCGGTACGGGCAAGACGCTCCTCGCCCAGACGCTCGCGCGCTTCTTGAAGGTGCCCTTCGCCATCGCCGACGCCACGAGCCTCACCGAGGCCGGCTATGTGGGCGAGGATGTGGAGAACATCCTGCTCAAGCTCATCACCGCCGCCGACGGCGACGTGGAGCGCGCGCAGGTGGGCATCGTCTACGTGGACGAGATCGACAAGATCGCGCGCAAGGCCGAGAACTTCTCCATCACGCGCGACGTATCCGGCGAGGGCGTGCAGCAGGCGCTCCTGAAGATCCTCGAGGGCACGGAGGCCTCCGTGCCGCCCCAGGGTGGCAGGAAGCATCCCCAGCAGGAGCTCATCCACATCGACACCACGAACATCCTCTTCATCTGCGGGGGCGCCTTCGTGGGCCTCGACAACATCATCGCCGAGCGCGTGGGCAAGAAGGGCATCGGCTTCGATGCCGAGCTCGGCGAGCGCTCCAAGAAGGATACGGACGAGCTGCTCGCCCAGGTGGCGCCGATGGATCTCCACAAGTACGGCCTCATTCCCGAGTTCATCGGCCGCATCCCGGTGATCACCTCCACGCAGGAGCTCACGGAGGACGATCTCGTCGACATCCTCACCAAGCCCAAGAACGCGCTCGTGAAGCAATACACGCGCATGTTCCAGATCGAGGGAGTCGACCTCGAGTTCGAGCCGGATGCCCTGCGCGAGATCGCGCGCCTCGCCATCGAACGCGAGACCGGCGCGCGCGGGCTTCGCGCCATCATGGAGGCCACGCTCGAGCAGACGATGTTCGACGTCCCCTCCGAGGTGGACATCATTCGCGTGGTCGTCACCAAGGAGTCCGTCGACGGCCTCGCGCAACCGAAGCGCATCACGGCCGCCGAGGCGCGCACCCTCTTCGACGCGGAATCGCTTCCCGAGGCCTCCTAGCGGGTGCAATCTATGGGGCACACGAGAGAAGGAGTGCTGCCATGAGTAACGCCATCGCCGAGAAGGGCGCCATCCTCTCCCCGCAAGAGGGGGAGAGGCTCGCCACTGCCATCAACAAGCTCGAGGAGTGGCTCTCCGTGCGCGACATGTACGAGCCCACGGTCGAGGCGCTCCAAAGCGCAATCGGTCTCGAGCGGGTGGACGTGGTGGTGCTCTACGGCGATTCCGTTCTCGCGGGCGTCGATTCATTCGTAAGCGCCATCCGCGAGGGGATCGGCAAGGTCTCGATGGTCGCAGGTGGGAGGGGCTATGCCACCGACGGGCTCATCGCCGCGATCGACGCCGAGCACCCCGGCCTCGTGCCCGCCGACGCCACCGCGGCGGACGCCATCTGCGCCTACATGGACCATCAAAACGATCCCATGCCCACCACCGTGGAGAGGGAATCCTCGAACATCGGCGCGCTCGTGCGCAACACCATAAAGACCTTGAAGAGCGTGGACGTCGACCCCGATACGCTCGTCGTCATCGCCGATCCCCTCTTCATGCGCCGCATCGAGGCCACCTTCGCCGTGGTGGACGAGACGCTGAGCGTCACGAGCCTTCCCGCCTACGACATGAGGGTGAATTTCGTCGAGGGCTTGGGGCTCGTCTTCGAGCAGCCCACGCCGCACGGCATGTGGCCGATGGAGACGTACCTCGACCTCATGAGCGGCGAGGTGCCGCGCCTGCGAGACGACGAAAACGGGTATGGCCCCAACGGCAAGGGCTTCATCGACCACGTCCGCATTCCGCCGGAGATCTCCGAGGCGGCGGAGGTCCTCGAGGAGTTCCTCGGCGGCCATCGCGAGGCCGATCCCATCTACGCATAAGGGAAAGCCGAACACGAGCGCCACGCTATGGCGCACTGAGGATGTGCCATGGGCGTGACGTTGCAAACCATCAAGTACTTCTGGGCCGTCACGAAGACGCAGCTCCCGACCTTCCTCGGGGCGGTCTTCGCCACGCTCGGATTCGTCTTCTTCCTCACCTACATGAACCCCTACCTCATGGGGCTCGTGGTGGACTACGTCTCCGAGCCGCATCCGGAGGATTCGGCGCCCACGTGGGTCGTGCTCATGCCCTGCGCCCTCGCACTCATCTTCGTGAACATCGCGGGGCAGGTGTGCTCGAAGCTCCAGGACTACTTCTGCGCGAAGACGGACATCCAGGGTTCCTTCGACCTCACGCGCCAGGCCTTCGACACGCTCTCAAACCAGTCGATGACCTTCTACAACAACCGCTTCGGCGGGGCGCTCGTCTCCCAGGTGCAGCGCTTCACCTCGGCCTACACGACGATCATCGACCGCCTCACGTATTCGGTGATCCCGATGGTGGCGGGCGTGGTCTTCACCATCTGCCTGCTCGTGCCGGTCGCGCCCGCCTACGTGGGGTGCCTCTGCGCGCTCCTCGCCGTCTACGTGCTCGTCGTGCGAAAGCTCTACGCGAAGATCCTCCCCGAGAACGCGCGCGCCGCGGCGGCGGCCAACGAGCTCTCCGGCCAGCTCTCGGACGCCGTGACGAACATCCTCGCGGTGAAGACGGCCGGACGCGAGGACTTCGAGCGCCAGCGCTTCGCCGACAAGAACCAGGGTGTGCGCGAGGCGGAGCGGAGCCGCATGTTCGCGAACCTACGCTGCGGCGCGGCCACGAGCTCGCTCATCGCGCTCATCATGGTGGCCTGCACGATCTTCATCTGCGGCGGCACGGATTGGTTCGGCATCCAGCCCGGCGTGATCGTGATGATGTTCAGCTACACCTATAGCCTCACCTCGCACTTCAACATGCTCTCCTCCACGTTCCAGACCTTCAATCGCGCCCTTGGCGATGCCCACGACCTCACGGTCGTGCTCGGCGAGCCGCTCCTCGTGGCAGACGAGCCGGGCGCCCCCGACCTCAAGGTGGAGGCGGGGCGCATCGACTTCGTGGATGTGGGCTTCCACTATCCCGACGCTCCCTCAGACGACCACGTCTTCAAGGACTTCTCGCTCGCAATCCCCGCAGGGCAGCGCGTGGGGCTCGTGGGTCGCTCGGGCTCGGGAAAGACGACCCTCACCTCGCTCTTGCTGCGCTTGGCGGACCTCCAGGAGGGGCGGATCCTCATCGACGGCCAGGACATCTCGCGCTGTGCGCAGGCCTCCTTGAGGAGGCAGATCGCCTACGTGCCGCAGGAGCCCCTGCTCTTCCACCGCTCCATTGCCGACAACATCGCCTATGGGCGTCCCGGCGCCACGATGGAGGAGGTGCGCGAGGCGGCCCGGAAGGCGAACGCCACCGAGTTCATCGATCGCCTGCCGGATGGCTTCGACACCTTCGTGGGGGAGCGCGGCGTGAAGCTCTCGGGGGGCCAGCGCCAACGCGTGGCCATCGCGCGCGCCATCCTCGCCGACGCGCCGATCCTCGTGCTCGACGAGGCCACGAGCGCCCTCGACAGCGAGAGCGAGCGGCTCATCCAGGAGGCGCTCTCCACGCTCATGCGGGGGCGCACCTCGCTCGTCGTGGCGCATCGCCTCTCCACGGTGGCGGCGCTCGACCGCATCGTCGTGCTCGCCGATGGCGAGATCGTGGAGGACGGCACGCACCACACGCTCGTGGCGGCGGGCGGTCCCTATGAGCTCCTGTGGGATCGCCAAAGCGGCGCGTTCCTCGAGGGATAGCGCGTCGCGTGCGTTTCCCGACGAGGCGTCGCGCATGGGTAACGGCTCGATGAAACCTTGCCGCTTGGCAAAAAGATGCAATCCCCTCGCACTTGTGCCGAGGGACGGGGGACGGGGCTGGTAGAATTGCGTCCTACGCGCACGCCCGCGTTGGCACATTGGGCATTTCGATTGAAATACGAGGTCAGCGTGGCTGATTTTGAAGAGATAACCGACGTTTCGCAGCTGGAGGAGCTCGAGTCTCCCTTAAGCCTGCCCGCGCTCGAGCCCGTGGCCGCTCCCGCACCCGCGCCCGAGACGGCGAACCTCGCGCGTCGCATGCGCGAGGATTGCCTCGCCATCACGAGCTCCTCGGGAGCCGGCCACATCGCGAGCGCCCTTTCCGTGGTGGACATCCTCGCCGTGCTCTACGGTTCCGTGATGCACGTGGATCCCCAAAACCCGAAGGATCCCGAGCGCGATCGCTTCATCCTCTCGAAGGGCCACGGCGGAAGCGCGGTCTACGCGGCGCTCGCCGAGTGCGGTTTCATCGATCGCAACGACCTCCTCAAGAACTACTACGCGAACGGCTCCATCTACTCCGGCCACGTGAGCCACGCGGTGCCCGGCGTGGAGCTCTCCACGGGCTCGCTCGGTCAGGGGCTCGGTGTGGCCTGCGGCATGGCGCTCGCGGCTCGCCAGGACGGCCAGAGCTGGCGCGTGTTCTGCGTGATGGGCGACGGCGAGTGCGATGAGGGAAGCGTCTGGGAGGCCGCGCTCATGGCCTCGACGCTCGAGCTCGACCACCTCGTGGCCATCGTGGACAGAAACGGCATGCAGAGTTTCGGCCCCACCGACGAGACGGCGCTCTCGCTCGGAAGCATCTCGGATAAGTTCCGCGCGTTCGGCTGGGCGGCCGTCGACTGCGACGGCCACGACCACGCCGCGCTCAAGGCCGCGCTCGAGATGCCCCACGGTGGGCAGCCGCTTGCCGTCATCGCCCACACGGTGAAGGGCAAGGGCGTCTCCTTCATGGAGGGCGACATCCGCTGGCACTACGACTCGGCGTCGAAAGACGAGCTACGCCGCGCGCTCTCCGAGGTAGCGCTCCAAGACGGCGGCTTTCCCGCGGGCAGCGTCGTGCGCATGGGCGAGAGGGGCGAGGCATGAGGAACACCTTCGTCCAGGCGCTCGTGGACCAGGCGGCCAAGGATCCCTCGATCATGCTGCTCACCGGCGACCTCGGCTATCGCGTGGTCGAGGGCTTTGAGGCGGCCTATCCCCAGCGCTACCTCAACTGCGGCATCGCCGAACAGGACATGATCGAGGTGGCGGCCGGGCTCGCGCTCGAGGGTCGCAAGGTCTTCGTCTACTCCATCTCGAGCTTCCCGACGCTGCGCTGCCTCGAGCAGATCCGCGATAGCGTGTGCTATCACAACCTCGACGTCACCATCCTATGCATCGGCGGCGGTTTCGCCTACGGCGAGCTTGGCACCACGCACCATGCCACCGAGGACATGGCCTGCATGCGCGCGCTCCCGAACATGCGCGTGCTCTCGCCGGCCGATCCCGCAGAGACGCGCCTCGTGGCGAGTTATTGCTTCAACACGCCGGGTCCGAAGTACGTGCGCCTGAACCGCGGTGGCGAGAAGGACCTTCCCGGCGCGGATGCCATCGAGGGGCTCGAGGTCGCCGATTTCGGCGCGCCGCTCGAGAGGATCATGCGCCGCCCCGCCGGCGAGACCCCCGGTGAGGACGCCGAGCTCGATGTCGCCTTCCTCGCCACCGGTGCCATCGCCGCGGAGGCCAACCTCGCCTCCGAGCGCCTTGCGGAGGAGGGCATCTCGAGCCTCGTGCTCACGGTTCCCTGCGTGAAGCCGCTCGATGCCGATACCGTGCTCTCGCTCGGCACGTGGGCGAAGCTGCTCGTCTCCCTGGAGGAGCACACGACGATCGGGGGGCTCGGCTCCGCGATCGCCACTGCGGTGGCCTCCGCGGGGCTCTCGAGCGAAAAGCCCATCGCGCCGCTCCTGGAGATCGGCATCCCCGATGCCTTCCCCGAGGTGGTGGGCTCGCAGGCGCACCTTCGCCATCTCTTCGGCATGGACGCCGACGGCATCGTCGCCAAGGTGAGGGCCGCCCTCGCCACCCGATAGGCAAAGGGTGCCTTCTGAGCTCGCGTTCCAAATTGCTTACGCCGCATAACCAGTTTTTCGGTGCGGTATGGCACCGAAAAACTGGTTATGCGGCGGAAAAGATTCGCGTGCCTTCGCGGCTACGTCGTGGCTTCGGCGATGGCGCGCCTGAGCTCGCGCATCCCGTCGCCCTTTTCGGCGGAGGTCACGATCACCCGCTCGGGCTCGAGCTCGAGGAGGCGCGCCACCCGCGCGCGCTGCGAAAGCGCCTTCGAACGGCTGAGCTTATCCGCTTTCGTGAGCGCGATGACGAAGGGGATGCCGAGTTCGCCGAGCGCCTCCACGCTCTCCACATCGAGCGGGCTCGGATCGCGGCGAATGTCCACGAGCTGCACGGCGAGGTTGTGCGAGCGCTCGTCCTCGAAGTAGCCCGAGATGAGGGCCGCATAGGCCGCACGCTCGGCATTCGACACCTTCGCAAAGCCGTAGCCGGGGAGGTCGACGAAGGCCACGCCGTCGGCTTCGAAGAAGTTGATCGTGGCGGTCTTCCCCGGCTTCGACGACACCTTCGCGAGCGCCTTCCTCGAGAAGAGCGCATTCAAAAGCGAGGACTTGCCCACGTTCGAGCGACCGAGGAACGCCACCTCCGGCATCGTCGATGCCGGAAGCGCTCGCACGTTCGAGTAGGCGGCCACGAAGGCGGCGCGTCGATAATCGATTCCCTCATGCGCGCCCACTCCATCGCCCATTTCGCGCTCCCCTCGACGCTTGCCGCGCCAATCGTCTCCTAGGCGAGCTCGGATGCGTAGAAGCGTTGCGAGCCGCTTAGAATGATGAAGTCTAGCGAAAGCGCTTCGCCGAGGGAGGATTCGGCGGATGACGCGCATCGGGGCACCACGCGAGAAAGGGCGAGCATGGACACTGCCATCGAGGAAAGAGTGGAGCTTTGGCGCGAGAATCTCGATGAACCGGAACTCATCGCCGAGCTCGAGGACCTACTCGCCAAGGATGACGAGGATTCGATCGTCGACGCCTTCTACCGCGATCTCGCCTTCGGCACCGCCGGCCTTCGCGGAGTCATCGGCGTGGGCACGAACCGCATGAACGTCTACACCGTCTCGCAGGCGAGCCAGGGTCTCGCGAGCTACCTCACGGCCCACTTCGAGGACCCGACGTGCGCCATCGTGCGCGATTCCCGCAACAAGGGCGAGGAGTTCGTGAAGGCCGCCGCCAGCGTGCTCGCGGCAAACGGCGTCCACGTCCACGTCATGCCGCGCATCGAGCCGGTGCCCGTGCTCTCCTTCACCGTGCGCCACCTCGGCACCTCGGCCGGCATCGTCGTCACGGCGAGCCACAACCCGGCGCCCTACAACGGCTACAAGGTCTATGGCCCCGATGGTTGCCAGATCGCCAACGAGGCCGCCGACGAGATCCAGGCCACCATCAACGCCACGGACATCTTCCATGGCGTGAAGACGATGGACTTCGACGAAGCCGTCAAGCAGGGTCTCGTCGTGTACATTCCCGATGACGTCATCACCGCCTACCTCGACGCCATCCAGACGGTCTCCGTTCCGGGTTGCGTCGCCACCGATGGCTCCTTCAAGGTCGTCTACACGCCGCTCAACGGCTCCGGACTCGAGTGCGTGACCGCCATCCTCAAGCGCGTGGGCATCGACAACGTGACGGTCGTCCCGGAGCAGAGGGAGCCCAACGGCGACTTCCCCACCTGCCCGTACCCGAACCCGGAGATCCGCGAGGCGCTCCAGAAGGGCCTCGAGCTCTGCGACGAGGTGAAGCCCGACCTCCTGCTCGCCACCGACCCCGACGCCGACCGCGTGGGCATCGCCGTGCCGCACGACGGCGACTACAAGCTCCTCTCGGGCAACGAGGTGGGGTGCCTGCTCATGGACTGGCTCGCCAAGCTCAAGAAGGAGGCCGGCGAGGACGTGCGTGACAAGGTGTGCGTCACGACGATCGTCTCCTCCACCATGCCGGACGCGCTCGCCGAGGATTGGGGCTTCGAGCTGCGCCGCGTGCTCACGGGCTTCAAGTACATCGGTGGCCAGATCGACCTCCTCACCGAGGCCGGCCAGGGGGATCGCTACCTCATCGGCTTCGAGGAGTCCTACGGCTACCTCGCCGGCACGCACGCGCGCGACAAGGACGCCGTCGTCACCTCCATGCTCATCTGCGAGATGGCCGGCTACTACGCCAAGCAGGGCAAGGACCTCTACGAGGCCATGGACGAGCTCTACCAGAAGTTCGGCTACTACCTGAACGGCGTCGTGAACGTGAACTTCGCCGGCGCGGCGGGCGCGCAGAAGATGGCCGACATCATGGGCGGCCTGCGCGCCGAGCAGCCGAAGGAGATCGCCGGCTACAAGGTCGTGGGCTACACCGACTACGATGCCGGCG